>SLQH01000160.1 GCA_007131555.1 Planctomycetota bacterium
CTTCGCTCCGCCTCCCCTTCGCTCCGCCTCACCAGCCGTCAACCTCTGCACCTGGAAACCACCCATGATCCCCCGCCCCTTCGGACCCCTCGGCACCTGCACCCCCCTGGGCATCGGCAACCTCCAGCCCGACCCTGACCAGACGGATTGGGATGAGGTCGCCCATCTCTATGAACGCCTGCTGGATGCCGGCTGCCACCTGGTCGATACGGCGCAATGCTATGGTGTGTCGGAGACCTTCATCGGCGCCCGCCTCAGACATCGACGGGCCGACCTGCTGCTGATCAGCAAATGCGGCCACCACAAGGTGCTGCCTGACGGATCGTGGCGCTCACGGGCCATCTCCATGAGCGATATCGACGACGCCCTCCTCCGCCTGCATACGGACCATCTGGATGCGATGCTGCTCCATTCCTATGATCTGGAACCGCTACGCCGGGGCGAGGCCCTGGAGGTCCTGCGAAGCGCCAAGAAGGCGGGGAAACTGCGCGGCATTGGCTATTCCGGCGATGGTGAGAGAGCCGCCTGGGCCATCGACCATGGCGATATTGACGTCATTGAGATGAGCCTCAGTCTGGCCGACCAGGCGAACGCGGCCCTGGCAGAGCGGGCGGCCGGTCGCGGCATCGCCGTCATCGCCAAGCGCCCCCTGGCCAATGCTGCCTGGCGCTATCGCCAGCCCGCGCAAGCCCCTGAGGCCCACCGCGTCTACGCCGAGCGCTTGGCCGCCCTGGCCCTGGATCCACAGATCCATGACTGCGCCGACATGGGCGAACTGGCCCTGCGGTTCACCATTTCTCTACCTGGCAGCCCGGTGGCCATCGTGGCCAGCCGATCCCCTGCCAATCAGGACGCCAACCTCGCCGCTCTGGGCTGCGGCCCCCTGCCAGCGGCCACCATGACCACCCTGCGCGCTGCCTGCGACAGTGCCGCACAGCACGATGGCGGCTGGCCACCGTGTAATTAGCAGGCTGTCCGGCTATGGCATCCCTGTCAATGCGACCGTCAGGTGAAGGCGTGCAGATGACCGTCCTCGCTGACGATGAAGGCTTGGCCGGCGTAGATGGCCGGCGTCGATTCATAGACCCGGTCCGCCATGGCCACCCGCCACAGACAGACCGGAGGCTGGTCACCACGCAGACGATAGCAGGCCAGGCAGGGATCGCTGGTCGCAGCCGTATAGAGATGACCACCGGCGATCACCGGGGCGGTGATGCCACCACCTGGGACATCCCACAACTCGGTGCCGCTGGCCGCATCCAGGCAGCGGATACGGCAGGCCGGCGGGATGGCCGAGCCCCGTAGCGAGGTCGAGAGGTAGACCCGCGCACCGTCATAGGCCGGTGATCCGTTCATGCAGCCCGCGTCCGGGACATAGTCCCACAACAGGACCCCGGTAGCGGCATCCAGACAGCAGAAACGGCGCCCGCCCATGGGCACGAACAGGCGGCCGTCAGCCGCGATGGGGGCTCCGGAATCAGGCGTGCCACCAGTGTGGAACTGCCACAGCAGACGACCGGTCAGGGCCTCGAAGGCGTAGACATAGTGATCCCAGGAACCGAAGAACACCCGTCCCTGGTCGACCGGCGGTTCGGGATGGGCACCAGCCCCGGACCGGTAACGCCAGCGGATGGCCCCGCTGACGGTGTCCAGACAGGTGAAATAGCCGTCGATGCCCGGGAGGTAGGCCAGATGGTCGACCACCGTGGCCGAGGACCACACCCAGCCCAGCTGCTGCTGCCATAGAGGTCGGCCGGTGGCAGCATCCAGACAGCGGAACTCGTTGGCCCCGCCCTGCTGGCCGATCAGGACCCGGCCATCAACCACGGTCGGGGCACCGGACACGGCTCCCGATAGTTCACTGCGCCAGCACCGGCGACCGGAGGCGACATCAACCGCCACCACGAAGCGACCCGGACTGCCGACCAGGACCCGACCCTCGGCGACCGTTGGCTTGGACTGGTACCAGCCACCGCAGGCCATCTCGTCGCTGGCCATCGGCTGGCCATCAACCATCGCCTGGCACAGCAGATGATGCGACCAGCGCAGGGCTCCGCTACGGCCATCGAGACAACGCAGTTGGAGACGGGCATCGGTGACCAGCAGGTGTTCACCGCTGACGACGAGGTCAGCGAACACCTCATGGGAGCCAGGGGCGCAGCGCCAGCGTTCGTGCGCGGCCACCCCCTGGTCCTCAAAGGCGATCAGGGTCCCGGACAGGGTGGCGACGACCAGGACACCAGCCACCAGCGCCGGCCGGGCCCGCACCCAATCATCGACCGGAGCAGTCCAGCACAGGGCCCCGGTGGCCAGATCGAGGCAGACCACGGTGGCTGCCGCCGTCCCCAGGTAGACCCGGTCATCATGGACCACGGGGGCGGAGAACAGCTGCTGGGACCGGGGTTCGGGCTGGCAGGCGGGGCACTGCCAGCGGATCTCGCCCGAGTGACGGGCCAGGGCCATCACCCGTCCGTCCTCAAGACCGAGGACCAGCAGGTCACCGGCCAGGACGCCGGGAGCATTGGTCCCGCAGCCGACGCTGCGACTCCACACGATCCGGTCACCATCAGTGGCACCGAACTCCTGGCTGTCAGACCGGATGCCGGCCAGACGCAGGGCGAACACGGTGCCGTCACAGGTGCCGACATAGGCCTGGTCGTCATCGACCACCGGCAGGGCCTGGGTCGGCCCCAGGCGCAGGTCCCAGCGCCGGTCCCCCGTCAACGGATCGAAGCAGGCCACGCGGTCATGGGGTGACACCTGCGCCGGCAGCCCCTCCAGACGCTGGGTCCCGGTCGCCAGCACCAGGCCGCCATCATGACCGGCAAGGCGGGCGTGACCCATGCGGTAATCGGCCTCGTCGGCCGGAACCCGGCGCTGCACCCGACCAGTGGCCCGGTCGATCCACAGCAGATGCCGTTGGCCCCGGTCACGGCCCTGGGCGCCCAGTTCGGCATAGACCACGGACTCGTCCAGGACCACCGCCTGGGAGGCCACGGCCTGACGGGTGTAGCTCTGCGGCAGCACCGTGCCCTTGCCCAGGCGCAGGCCGTTGAGTTGCCAGTCCCGATCACAGCGCCAGATCACCGCGCCGCTGGCCAGGTCCAGACACCAGGCCAGGGTCCGCAGGCCCGGCGATGCGACATGGACCCGGCCATCGACTACCACCGGCGCGGCGTACCAGGCCAGGCCCAGGGGATGGCTCCAGCGCCGCTGACCGCGTGATGGGCCGGCCTCGCTGCGGCAGGCCCGATGACCAGGATCGCCACCATACATCGGCCAGGGTCGGGGCGGTGCCCCGCTGGGCGACGCCAGAGCAGGATCGCGAGCCTGGATGACCAGGCTGGGACGCTCCTGGGCGATCCGCTCCAGGCTGGCGAAGAAGGCCGCCACCGCCACCAGGGCGGCCGCCTGATCCTGGGTCTGGGCGGCCACCGCCAGGGCATCATAGGCCGGCAGCACGGCACTGGTGTCAAGCCCCTGGCGTTGGAGCAGATGCAGCCAGGCATTGCCCATCACCAGGGCCTGACAGTACCCGGTCAGGTCCGACGGCGGCCCCTGACACATCGCCGCCCGCACGGCATCGATCTGCGGATCGCCGCAGTTCTGGGCATTCCTGGTGCCGATGTCACATTCCATGATCAGTCGCTCTCCCCATGCATCCTATGATCAGTAGCGGGACTGTACAATGTGGCGGCTGGCGGATCGACCAGGGTCGCCAGGTCATGATGGCCGCGAGGAAAGTCCCAGGGTCGCCCGAGCCGGGCATATTTTCCTGCCGGAAGCGGATTGTAGGGCATCAGTTCGATCGGCGCTTGCGGAGCGTGTTGTCGGGCCAGGGCCCTGATGGCGGCCATCGCTTCAGGTTCGGCGGTGCAAGCGGGGATCACCGGGATGCGGATGCGCAGCGGCAGGCCGGCGGCGACGATCCGATCGAGGTTGGCCAGGATGCGCCCCAGATCGCCGCCGGTCCAGGCGGCGCAGCGGCCGGCATCCGGCGCCTTGAGATCACACAGCATCAGGGGGCGACTGCCGTCCAGGGCCCGCAGGGCCAGGGCCGGGACCGCCAGGGAGGTCTCGATGGCCACCGGCACCCGGTGGTGGCGGCAGCCTTCCAGCAGGGCGGCGACGAAGCGCGGATGGCGCAGCGGTTCGCCACCCGACAGGGTCAGGCCGCCGGCCGACTGACGATGGAACAGGGCATCGGCCAGCACCTGATCCATGACCTCAGCAACCGTCATACGGCGGGCCACCGGCCGCATGGCGGTGCTGGGGCAGGCCCTGGTGCAGGCGCCACAGCGCCGACAGCGCTGGGCGTCGACGATCCGGCGCCGCTGCTCCCGCCGGATCGCCAGGGCCGGGCAGGCGTCCTGGCAGGCCTGGCAGTCCAGGCACAGACCAGGATCCTGCCACGGCGGCGGATCACGCTCCAGTCCTTCCGGATTCTGGCACCAGCGACACCGCAAGGGACAGCCCTGGAGGAACACGGTGGTCCGGATGCCTGGACCATCGTGCAGGGCGAAGCGCTTGATGTCGAAGACCGGGGCACTGGGCATGCGGCTCATCCGTGGGCAGTACGGGCGACGATCTCACGCTGGAGTTCATCGGCCAGTTCAACGAAGTAGGCGGTATAGCCCGCGACCCGGATGGTCAGATGACGCCAGGCCGCCGGATCCTGACGGGCCGCCTCCAGGTCGGCGGCGGTCACGACATTGAACTGGGCATGATGGATGCCCAGGCGGCACCAGCCCTCCAGCAGGGCGACGAAGGCCGCCAACCCCTGGTCATCGCGGAACAGTTCGGGCAGGAAACGGAGGTTGAGCAGGCTGCCGTTCGAGGCCCGCTGCAGCGGCAGACGGGCCACCGAGCGCAGCACGGCCGTGGGGCCGGCCAGATCCCGTCCGGTCATGGCGCTGACCCCGCCATCGGCCAGCGCTTCGCCGGCCCGGCGGCCATCAGGGCTGGCCCCGACCTGGGCCCCCATCGGCACATGGGCGCTGACCGTATACAGGCCCATATGGCAGGGACCGCCACGGGGATTGGTCCAGGTGTCCAGGCGGTCAGCCACCCGGTTGATCCAGCCGGCCGCCAACTCATCGACCCAGGCCACATCGTTGCCGTGCTTGGGATAGCGATGCCGGCACCGGGCCCACAGGTCCTCATGGCCCTGCCAGTTCCGGCGCAGGGCAGTGAGCAGACGATGACGATCGATCTCCTGGTCCTGGTAGACACCCAATGGAATTGCACTAAGAACCCTCGTTTTCATAGGGAA
>SLQH01000133.1 GCA_007131555.1 Planctomycetota bacterium
AACATCCCCAAATGCCCATTCAAGGCCGCCGAATTGCAGAAGTGGCGCAAGGTCCTGACCGCCAAGCTGGAAGACGTGCGGGCTGACATCACCGAACTGCTGCGTGATGCCATGGAATTTGAGGATGGGCACACCACTCCCACCCATCAGGCCGACCGTGGAACCGATGTCGATATGCAGGACTTCAGCCTGAACTCGGTCAGCAACGAGGCCGAGATCCGCTGGCAGATTGAACGGGCCATCAAGAAGATAGATACCGCAGTGCCGGTGCCCTTTGGCATCTGTGAGCACACCTTGAAGCCGATACCGCGTAGTCGTCTCCAGATCGTGCCGTGGACGCCCTTGTCCATCGTTGCCGTCCAGGAGATGGAGGCTGAAGGCCTGGCCGTACAGGACATGCTGTTCGAGGGCTGAGAGCCTGTCGCCGATGCCGGTTGACGTTCGGCCCTGAGAATCACACCTTGTTGTCTTTCGGATTTTGGTGTCGCTCACAATGCTCGTTGTGGCGATGCCTGTCGCTCCAATGGTCCTCTCGGTCAAATCACCTTGTCGGGCGAGTCCTGTCATGGTATGATGCATGTATCATGGTTCCTATGCCCGAGCAGATCCTTGTTGCCGTTGATGGCGTCGATTTCGACGGTCATTACGCTTTGTCTCTGGTGGACTGCGGCGGTATGCTGCTGTTCTGGATCCTCGGCAAGGTGATGCGGGTCTTTCCGCAGGATTTCATGCAGGCCGCAGAAGACCATGCTGGGCGTATGCAGCCGCCCCATCTGGTGTTCGATCTCAGTCGCTGTGAACATCTTTCCTCCATCGCCCTCGGAGAACTGGTGCGCCTGCTGTCGCATCTCAAGGGGCGTGGGGGCCATATCCTAGTGTTGCGACCATCGCCGCGGGTCCACGGACTCCTTGATGTCTTGGGCCTTGATCGTTTCATGCATGTGGTGACGGATGACTCCGCCGCCCGGGCATGGTTGACGGCCTTGAAGTCCTGATGTCCGCTGCTTGGTCTGTCACTCACCTGGGAGTCTGTAGGGAATAGCGACCCATGCGACGTGTCAGTCTATTCCTCCTGGTGTTGTCCTGTCCAGCCAGACATCCGGGCGTGGCGCAGCGATTGTGTTTGCCGAAGACCAGGCTCTGACACACTATCACCATGCCGGCATGGTATCAGCATCCGTCCCTGCTGCTTGCTGTCCTGCTGTTGGTAGCAGGCCTGGCGCTGCTCAAGCAGGGGGCTGACGTCCTGCTTGACGGGGCTATCGCCCTGGCTCGTCGCTATTCCCTGAGCCCGGCCCTGATCGGGGTGACTGTGGTCGCTTTTGGGACCTCATTGCCGGAACTGGTGGTGAGTCTCGGAGCCAACATCAAGGCGGTAGGGACGGGTGCCACCGGTGCTGATGGTCTGGCAGCCATTGCCTTGGCCAACATCGTCGGATCGAACATCTTCAATATCGGCATCATCCTTGGCCTGATCGTCCTGATCAGGCCCTTGACGGTGCCGCCCAGCACCTTTCGTACAGACTATCCGTTCCTGGTCTTGAGTCTGTTGTTGTTGGTGCTGGCCAGCCTGCCGACAGGCGATGGTCAGATGGTCATCAGGCGCTGGCAGGGCATGGTCCTGCTGGCGACCCTGATCATATTCCTGATCATGGCTATACGCAGCGGGCGCATCGACGCCCTGTCCGAGGGCGTTGTCGATCGGCCTGTCCTCACTGCCCCGCGGTCGTGGTGTGTGGTGGCCCTCGGCGTCGTGCTGTTGAGTGCTGGAGGCGAACTGTGCCTGAGCGGCGCGGTGGGATTGGCTCGCAACCTCGGCATGGCAGAGCGGGTCATCGGTCTGACGGTGGTCGCCTTCGGCACGTCTTTGCCTGAGTTGATGACCGGTATCCAGGCAGCCCGTCGCGGCGAGCCTGGAGTGGCCATCGGGAATATCATCGGCTCCTGTCTGTTCAATGTCCTGGGCGTCATTGCCCTGGTGGCCATCATTGTCCCGGTGCCGGTGCATCCGGCCAATCTGGCCTGGGACTACTGGTGGATGGGAGGGCTGGTGCTGCTGCTGTTTCCCCTGATGTGGACCGAGCGGGCCCTGGTGCGTTGGGAGGGCGGCGTGCTGCTGGCCCTCAGCCTCTTGTACATGGGCTGGCTGTTGGTCTGACAGCGAGGGCCCTGAGTCAGATCAAGGGTCGGTCTCGACGTCGAGTTCCAGGGTCTCGGATTGTTGTGAACCGAAGGCCAGACGCAGGGCGGTGACCCTTGCCGGCGGGGTGATGTCGCGGCCGAGTTGGAGTTGCATGGTGTGGCTCTGATCCGGCTCCAGCAGCAGTTCATCAAGGTTCGCAGGAGCTTGGCTCCATATCTTCCGCCCGTCAGCGTCGAGTCCTTCCAGGCGTAGGTCCAGGGCTTCGCTGGTCAGGGATTCATGGCCGCCGTTGTGGATGACCACCAGCAGGTGGCGCATGCCGTCGACGGTCGTCAAGAGCTGCATCACGGCGGCCAGTCCTGTCGACGGTGGCGGGGGGTCGGCCTTGGCGGCTCTGCTCAGGGTCTGTGGTGCAGCGGGCATGCGGCGGGGTCGGGCCCGGATGTCTTCACGGAAGGCCTCGGCCTCCCGGCGTAATCCGGCCAGGGCTTCGTCGGTCAAGGGCTCTTCCTGGGCTTCATCAAGTGCCGGAGGTGGGGCGGCTTGAGGCTCTGCGGCGAGGGCGAGTTCTGTTTCGTCACCCAGTAACGGTGCCTCTGAATCGGCCGCTACTGCCGGTTGTTGGCGAGAGCGGGGGCTGGGCCTGGTTTCATCGTGGTCGATGAGTGCATCGTGCGATTCGAACACTGGCAGGTCCTGGTCTTCTGTCCTCCGATCCATGATGGCCAGGGGCTGATCATCGAGATCAGTGTCGATGGCTGTGGGGGCGCTCATCCAGTCGAGTTGCCAGATCAGGACCAGAACGGCCGCAGTTGCCAGAAGCGGCAGGCCCCAGAGCAGCCCTAGCGATCGAGATGGTGACTGTGAGGCCACTGTGTGGCTGCGCAGGGCCTGCTGCAGATGGGGCGGCAGGGATGGTCGATCCAGGGCGGCAATGGCCGCACGTCGCGCCCGGGCCGCCATCACGGCTTCTTCCAGGGTCGTACCGTGTTCGGCCAGGGCCTGCTGCCACAGGGCCGGATCGGCCTCGCCGTCGATGTAGGCCTCGATCAGATCATGGAGGTCTTCAGTGAGGGTCATGGGCAGCCCCCCATATCTTCCATGGCCTGACGCAGGGCCTGACGAGCACGGTTGAGGCGGGACTTGACCGTGCCTTCGGCGATCTCCAGGGCGGCCGCGATGTCTGGGTATCCCAGGTCCTCGAAGTCGCGCAAGAGGATGATCTCACGTTGCCAGGCTTCCAGTCGGGACAGGGCCTTGTGGACCACTTGGGCGGTTTCGCTCTGCTCCAGACCGGCATCAGGTCGTCGTTCATCGACGGCATTGTTGGCCAAAATGGCATCGTCGAGGGCCTGCGGTCGCCGTCGGGCGAGTATGTCCAGGGCTCGATTGCGGGCCAGTCGATAGAGCCATGTGAAGAAGGAACTGTGGCCGGCAAAGCGGTCCAGGCGCTCAAAGGCCCGAATGAAGGCTTCCTGGGTGAGTTCGCCGGCCAGTTCCGGATCACGGTTGCTGAGTTGAAAGAGGCTGGCGTAGAGCCGGTCGCCATGACGGACAACCAGTTGCCCGAACGCCTCCTGTTCACCGTTGCGAACAGCGGCAATGATCTGGGCGTCTTCGTCGAGAACAGCATTCCCATGATGGTTTGACGGAGCCGGGTCGTGATGGTTCCCGACCTGGCGCGGCGTGGACGACGGCGCGCAGTCAGTCATGACATCAATCAGTGGACAGGGGGGGCGGACGTGTGCCGGAAGGTGTCGCTGTCACAGCCGGAACTCGAATCCGAAGGACATGATCAACTCGGAGCTGTTGTCGACCGCCGCGCGATCTCGGCTGTTGAGCCACCAATGACAGTCCAGCCCGGCGGTGATCCAACTATGGATGAAGGGCAGTGGTACCGTGATCTTGCCGCCGACGTTGAGGGTTGTCAGGCCCCGTCGATCACTGGCGCCGAGGTATTGATGGTAGTCGCTGCTGCCATAATTGATCAGCTGCCAGGCATGGAGGTCGATACCGCTGGTCTGGAGGAACTGCCGACCGCCGATGGCTGCGTGCCAGCCGTAATTGTCATCAAGGTCGAAGTTGACGCTGGCTCCGGCCTCAAGCCCTTCCCAGGGCAGCATGACCCATACGTCAGTGCCCAGCCAATGGGCCTCATCGACGTTGCTGAAGGCAGGATAGGTGACCATGGTGTAGCTGGGCAGCAGCTGGAACCAGGGCATGTCGAGCAGATAGTCGAGGCGGGCCGACATCTGGGGGATCTCACCGGCATCGGTGTCGCGGGTCCGGTCGTTGCCCACGGCTACGTAGGCGTCCAGCTGCAGGCCGATGCCGTGGAAACGGCCGCGACCATGCACCCGGGTCACGACATCGTTGTGACGCAGGGCGCCGCTGTCGACCAGCTTGGAGCGCAGGTCGAGGCCCGCGACGACCTCGTGCGGCCCCAGACGAAGCTCCGGATCAAGGGCCTGGAGCTGCGTCGGGCGGATGGCCAGGGCGCAGATAAGGAGGGCGGTCAAGAGGATGTAACGGCTCATAAGTCTTCTTCCTTGGCGGTCCGGGCGAGGAGTAATCTCATCGCGACATCAACAGGTATATCATGCCACAGCACAGATGCCACCTGCGTTGCGATGGGGAGATCAATCCCGTATCGCTCGCTCAGGGACATTGCGGCGCGGCAGGTCCACGCCCCTTCGGCGACCTGTCCGGTGGTCGCCATGTGGTCGGTGGCGCTGATGCCCTGGGCCACAGCCAGGCCGAGGGCGCGGTTGCGTCCGAATCCTGAATAGCAGGTGGTCATCAGGTCGCCGATGCCGGCCAGACCGGCAAAGGTCGTATCGCGGGCTCCCATGGCCCGTCCGAGGCGGCGCATCTCGGCCAGGCCGCGGGTGATCAGGGTGGCAACGGCATTATCGCCCAGGCTGAGGCCGATGCAGATGCCAGCCGCCACGGCGATGACATTCTTCATGGCTCCGCACAGTTCGACCCCCACCAGATCATCACTGGCATAGACTCGCAGAGTGGGGCCATGGAGACGTTCGATGACCATGGTGCGCAGGGCTTCAGGCCCAGCCACCACCGCGCCGGTCGGCAGGCCGCCCACCACTTCCTCGGCGTGGGTCGGTCCTGACAGGCAGCCGTAGGGGCGTGGTCCCAGACCATCGGCGAGGATGGCGGTGACAGTTCGCAGACTGTCCTGCTCAATGCCCTTGGCGAGGCTGACCACTGGTATTGCCGGGGGCAGATGGGGGGCCAGTTCGCTGGCCATGGCGGCGCTGAACGGCGTGGGGATGGCCCATAGGAGCAGGTCGGCATCCGCCAGGAGAGCGGGGTCGTCGCTGACGTGAATGGCTGGTGGCAGGGTGATGCCGGGCAGGTGGGGATGATGCCGGGAACGGTCGATGGCACAGGGGTCATCGGCGCTGCGTCCCCACAGGCCGACATGCTCGGCCCCATGCCGGGCCAGAAGCACTGCCATGGCGGCTCCCCAGGTGCCGCAGCCAATCACCACGCTATGGCTCATGACGACATCCTGAGCAGCCGATGGGGTCTTGGCAAGGGCCAGAGGCCAAGCCCGTGGCGACCGGTTCGTGCGCTCCACCCAGGGGTCATGATCCGGCCTCGCCGTGGTGCACTGAAAAGCCCCGATCGGCCAGGTCCTGGACATCGATCAGGCCAATGGCCCGACCGTCATCATCGACCACAGGGATCTCGTTGATCCGGTGGCGGGCACAGCGTTGCAGGGCGCTTTCCAACAGATCATTGCCGGCGATGCTGATACAGGGCATGGTGGCGTGGTCGCTGACCGGATGGCTGAGGATGACGCCGGGTTCTGGGCTGGCGGCCAGGGTCCGACGCAGGTCGCCATCGGTAAAGATGCCCAGCAAGCGGCCATCATGGTCAATGACCAGGGCGCTGCCGCAGCGGGCTGCGGTGATGCGGTGCAGGACCGTGGCGATCGGATCAGTGGCGGCGGCGGTCGCCATTCGAGAATCCTTGCGCATGACCTGGGCGCAGGTCATCAGCCGTCGTCCGAGGGCTCCGGCGGGATGGAAGCGGGCATATTGATCGGCGGTGAAGCCACGCATCTGCTGTACTGCCAGGGCCAGGGCATCACCGCAGGCGAGCAGCACCGAGGTGCTGGTGGAGGGCGCCAGACCTAAGGGGCAGGCCTCCAGGTGATGACCGATGGCGATGACGATATCGGCATGGCGGGCCAGCGCCGAGGCATCGTCACCGACCAGGGCGATGAGCAGCACGCCGATATGACGCAGGCTCGGCAGCAGATCGAGGACTTCCTCGCTGCGCCCGGAGTGGCTCAAGGCCAGCACCACGTCGTCCTCACGGACCATTCCCAGGTCGCCGTGGCGGGCCTCAGTGGGGTGCAGGAACTGGGCAGGGGTGCCGGTTGAGGCGCAGGTGGCGGCAATCTTGCGCCCGATTAGCCCGGCCTTGCCGACTCCGGTGACGATCAGGCGTCCGGGTCGCTGTTCTCCGCAGCGCTCGTGCAAGGCGCAGACAGCAGCTTGAAAGGATGATGCCTGACGATCCAGGTTGGCGGCCAGATCAAGAATGGCCTGCCCCTCATGGGTCAGGACCTGGTGGATGGTGGTCAGGACGGCTTCATGATCCATGTCTGGATAATCGCGTCGCCACGCCGCTGTGCAAGGACGGCCAAGCTCCCAGGAGCCGGTAAGGGATGGAATCCTGACATTGCCTGGCCTGGCCGTTTCGTCCCTCGACTCGCCAGTAACCACTGCCCATCACAAACCCACCACGGAGCACCGGGCCTTGGCCCGCGAGCCGACGCGCGGTGCCCATGCTTTCTTCAATAACCAGCCCGATCGGCGGCAGGGCACCTGGGCTACGGCTCGCAGGTACCGCGACTCGTGATCATGTACGGCGACTACCAGCGCCAGCGGGGTACGGCGATAATGCCGACGCTCCGGATGGAGCCCATGGAACTGATGAATGGGCCGGCAGCCCAGATGTCGTGCCGAAAAGGCCAAGCCAGGCGACGTGTTAATCTACTCCTTCCAGGTTCCTAGCTGGGCAAGAGGGCTGGATCATCACAGACGATGACATAGGGTCTCGTCCATGAGCAATAGAACCGTTATCCGAGGGGAGCGTCTGCGCCTGGGAACCGTGCGCCGTTGGCGTGGTGCTCGTAGTGGTTGGCCGCCGGGCAACCTGCCCTTGATTGCTCTGCGCCAGTGGCGGGCTGAACGGCGGGCCAGGCGTCTGGGCTCGAACTTCCGCACCAGTCATAATGATGCTGCGGTCGGGGCCTACACGGCCATGAGTCCAGCCTTGTTTGCTGCCGTCAATGCCCGTCAGGCCTGGGCCAACTGGCGGACCATACCTGCCACCCTGCACGGTCGGGCGCCCCGGCGGCCCTTGCGCATCCTTGACCTGGCCTGCGGTGATGGGAGTACCTGTGCGGTCCTGGCCCACCATTCGTTGCCTAGTTCGCGCATCATAGGTCTGGAATTCGCATCTCGCCTGGTCGACCGGGCCAATGCTCGGTCCTACCATCATGCCAACGGCAGCCCGGCCCAGGTGACGGTGCTGACGGCCAGCATCCTTGACCCGTTCATTGACGAGCACGGGGCCGTGATCGCCGATGGCTCGATCGATTGGATCAATTGCTCCGGGGCCTTGGTCCATCACTTCGATTCCGAACAGCTCATGGCCATCGCTGCCGAGTGTGCGCGGGTACTGATGCCGGGCGGCTGGGCGGCGGTCGATACCGATGGTCGTCGGCGTGATGATCCGGTGCGTCAGGCATTTCGGGCTGCTGGTCTGAACGGTGAGGCCCGGGTGCGGTCCTGTCCGGTTGACCGCTATCCCCAGGCTTGCTTCCACAAACCGGTCAACGGTTACGGCCCGGCCTGAATCTTATCAAAGCCGCTGTGGCTATCGCCAGCGATGGTCCGGTCCGGGGGTCTCCAAACTGTCGACCCAGCCGGCCTGGGCCGTGGGCCAAGCGTCGGCGTAGGGCAGGTAGGGCTTGATGTCGAAGACCGGAGTCCCGTGTAGCAGGTCGTGGTCGCGGATCAGGAGTTTGCGGCCGACGACATTGAGCAGGCGGACGCAGGACAGGCCGATGGGATTGGGCCGGTGGGGGCAGCGGGTGGCGAAGAGCCCACGCGGCACCGTATCGCGGGGTGGTACCACGGTGTGTTTCCAACCCCGGGCATAGTTGAAGTGGAACAGCACCCAGATGCGGTCGAAACCGCGCAGATCGCGGGCCAGGTTCTGGAGGCCGTGACAAAGGATGATCCAGGCGTCATGGCGGTCGTCGGGCTGCGTGGTGCCGGGCTGGCGAGGGGTGGCGAAGTGGTTGCGGTAGGGCGAGTGGACCACGGCCACCGGTCGCAAGATGACTTCCGGCAGGGCGTCGGGATCCTCAATCACCGGGGCTTGGGCCTGGGGATGGGGGGTGGTGATGTCCTGCGGGCGGTCGGTCATGACTGACGGGGACCGCCGCAGACGGTGATCACCACTTGGCGGGGGCCGCCATGACGACGGTGTTCGCCCAGGTAGATCCCCTGCCAGGTGCCCAGGGCCAGACGTCCATCACTGATGGGGATGGTCAGGTCAGGGCCGACCATCACCGCCGCGACATGGGCCGGCATGTCGTCGTCGCCTTCCAGGGTGTGGCGGTAGAAGGGCTCGCGCTCGCGGATGTGATGGGCGCACCAGCGCTCCAGGTCGCCGCGTACGTCAGGGTCGGCGTTCTCGTTGAGGGTCAGGCTGGCGCTGGTGTGGCGGATGAAAAAGTGGACGGTGCCGGCGGCGATGTCGGCGATCGGCGGCATGTCCTGGACCAGCAGGTTGGTGATGAGATGGAAGCCCTGCCGCATCGCCGGTAGGGTGACAGTGCTTTGACGCCAGATCATGGCAGGAAGTCTGGATTGGCAGTGGGCAGGTGCAAGCAGGCTTGGGCGCCGGGTTGGCCACAGTCTTATGGGTCCGTAAGGACGCCATAAGGCTCGTCGCCTTGCCAGGCTCTCAAGACGGGCAATAGTCATCACTTGGTTGCAGATCGGATCCCATGGACACGCGCTGTGAGAGGCGCAGGCAAGGAAGCTGCTGATGCGTGGTGGTGGAAGAGGACGTGGTGGAGACGATGCTCGTCTGCCGGATGATCCGGAGTTTCGGGCGGCCCGTTCATCACGCCGTCGTTTTGCCGCCTTTTTGCGTCTGTGGCGAGGCGGAACCATCGGCCTGCCTGGCGGCGAGCCCGCGACAGGGACTGTCGCCAGTCGTCGGCGTGATCATCTGCGTCGCTACTGGCGCTGGTTGCGCCCAGCCCGCTGGCGGATCCTCTTGGTCCTGGGACTGGGAGTGCTGGTCGCGGTGCTTGATGCCTGTTGGCCATTGATCACCGGTTGGATCATTGATCTGTCGGCCCCAGGGCACGGCAAGGGTCTGCCTGCCCTGCTGGATGGGGTGGTTGGCCCTGGTGGTCTGCTGGTGTTGGCGGCCCTGGCCCTGGCGGTCATTCTGGTGGCCCGCCTGATCGGCCTGTGGCGTGGCTATCTGCAGTCGAGCCTGTCGGCCTCTCTGGTCCAACGTCTGCGGCGGCAGCTGTATGCTCGGATGATTCATCTGCCCTTGCGCTCCTTGCATGACATGAAGACCGGCGGCATCCAGTCTCGTCTCTCAGGAGACGTTGATGGAACCTCTGGATTGGTCCAACAGGCGATTATCAGTCCGGTCACGGCGGCCTTACGTCTGCTGGTGGTGGTGATCGTCCTGCTGTCGATCGATTGGCAACTGACCATGTTGGCTCTCGGTCTGCTGGCTCTGTGTGGTCTGGTCTATCATCGTTTCGTGCGGCGGATCCGGCCGGTATGGCGGATCATGCGGGCCCAGCGGGGGGAAATCGATGGCCGCTTGAGCGAGGTGTTTTCCGGTATCCGGGTGGTGCGGACCTTCATCCGCGAGCCGCGTGAACAGTTGTCATATGGGGTGGGTCATCATGCCGTGACCCGCGAGGATATCTGGACCCAGCGCAAGATGCAGTTGTTGTTCTTCTTCTGGGAGGTCCTGCTGCCTCTGGTCAGCCTGACCATCATCGCGCTCGGTGGCTGGTTCGTGATGCAAGGCCGTCTGCGCATTGGCGAAGTGGTGACGATGCAGATCCTCAGCTTCCAGGTGCTCAATCCGGTCTTGATGATCGTGCGGGCCGTGACCGATACCCAGCGCGGCCTGGCCAGCATGGATCGGGTCTACGAGGTGCTCGACCAGGAGGTCGAGATGCCGGATCGTCCTGATGCCATGGCGGCACCTTCTGCGGTGCAAACCCTGCGCTTTGAGCATGTCGATTTCGCCTATGATGCCGACGAACACACGGATGATGAACCGACCTGGGTCCTGCGTGATATCGATCTGACGGTTCCTGGCGGCAGCGTGCTGGCCCTGGTCGGGCCCTCTGGTTCCGGCAAGACCACGATCACCAATCTGGTGGCCCGTCTCTACGATCCGACTCGTGGGCAGGTCTGCGTCAATGGCGTCGATCTCCGCGATCTGCGCCTGCGCAGCTATCGCTCCCTATTGGGCATTGTCGAGCAGGATGTCTTCTTGTTTGACGGCAGCATTGCCGAAAACATCGCCTATGGTCGTCCGGGAGCGGAGCGAGAGGCCATCATTGCGGCGGCGCGTCATGCCAATGCCTGGGAGTTCATCGAGCCCTTGCCAGAGGGCCTTGATGCGGTGATCGGTGAGCGCGGCGTCAAGCTGTCAGGCGGCCAACGTCAGCGCCTGGCCATTGCCCGGGCGATGCTTGCCGATCCGGCAATCCTGATCCTCGATGAGGCGACCAGCAATCTTGACTCCCACAGTGAGCGTCTGATCCAGCAGGCCATGGAGGAATTGATGCGGGATCGGACCACCGTGGTCATTGCGCATCGTCTCGATACCATCCGTCATGCCGATATCATTGTGGTCCTTGATCGGGGGCGCATCGTTGAGACCGGTGATCATCAGTCCTTGATGGCAGATGATGGCCTCTATGCCGACATGGTGCGCTGTCAGACCAATGGTCTGCTCGGTCAGTAGCGGGTGAGCGGTCACCGTGGCGCTGGCATCCTGCTTGCTTGAAGGGCTGCAGACAGGGTCATTGTGACCATGTTGCAGACGATCGCTATCGCCCTGTTTGCGGGCCTGTAAGCTGTGTTGCCGCCAGTCGTCAGGTTCAGTGCCAGATGACCCCGGCAGTCTTTCGTGTCATCCCTACCGAGCAGGAGGAGTCCATGACCGATCCCCAAGAGGCCGCGTCCAGGCCTCCGATCGTGGCCGAACACTTGAGCAAGTATTACGGTGAGTTTACGGCCATAGAAGACGTGTCCTTCACGGTTGATAGCGGTACGGTGACCGCTTTCCTGGGACCCAATGGGGCCGGCAAGTCGACCACCATGCGCATCTTGACCGGTTATCTTGCCCCATCAGGCGGAGCGGCCTTCATCGCTGGCCATGACGTCTTCACCGACCGTCTGGCGGCCAGTCGGATGCTTGGCTATCTGCCCGAGAACGGACCCTTGTATCATGACATGACGCCGGCGGCGTTTCTGCGCTTCATCGGTCGGGCCAGGGATATGGATGCCAAGGCCTTGGCCGAGGGTATTGATCGGGTGGTCAGTCGCTGTCGTCTCGAAGAGGTCCTGCACAAGGCCATCGGCAAGCTGTCGAAGGGCTATCGCCAGCGTGTCGGTCTGGCCCAGGCCATCCTCCATGACCCCCAGGTCCTGATTCTTGACGAGCCCACTGCTGGCCTTGATCCCAACCAGATCATCCTGGTGCGGGACCTGATCCGTGAACTGGCCACCGACAAGACCGTGCTGCTGTGTACCCACATCCTCCAGGAGGTGGAAGCGGTGGCCGATGACGTGCTGTTGATCAACGATGGCCGCATCGTGTTCCGTGGCAGCCCTGCAGAGTTGGCCGGTGAGAGCACCATGGAACAGCGTTTCCACGCGTTGACGAAAGGAGTGGTGGCATGAAGGCGGTCAACGCCAGCGCCGTCGGCGCCGTATTCCGACGCCAGCTCTACAGCTATGTCGGCAACCCTCTGGGGTATATCTTCATCCTGTTCTTTGTCTGTCTGTCGGCGGGCATTCTGTTCATCCCTGACAGCTATGCGATTCGAGGAATCGCCCATTTCGGGGCTCTGTACACCGTCATGCCCCTGCTGCTGATGGTCTTCGTGCCGACCCTGGCCATGGCGGCCTGGGCGGGGGAGCGCGAACAGGGCACCGAAGAACTGCTCTTGACCATGCCGGTGAGCATATTGGACGCCCTGCTGGGCAAGTTCCTGGCAGTGGTGGCCTTTTTCACCCTGGCCTTGGCCTTCAACCTCAGCCATCTCGCCTTCCTGGCCTATCTGGGCAGCCCTGACTGGGGTCTGATCCTGGCCAATCTCTTCGGATGGTGGGTTGCTGGGGTGGCCTTCATCTCCCTCGGCCTGTTGGCCAGTGCCCTGGTGGCTCATCAGGCCATCGCTTTTGTCCTTGGGGTCTTGCTGTGTGCCGTGGTTGGTTTCGTCGCCGAGTGGTTGAGCGGAGGATGGTTTCGTGAATTCAATCGCGGCTTGATCGGGGTCGGTTCCCTGCTGTCTGCCGGGGCCGTGACCTTTGCCGGTCTGTTCCTGGCGTGGTTGGTGGTCACGGCTCGCACCACCTGGCATGCCCAGGTCGCTGGGCGTGCTACCCATACGGTGATCAATGTCGCTCTGGCAGTCCTGCTGTGCATCAACGTGGCAACCCTGGGGGCCCGTCATCATCTCAACATCGATGCTACCGTTGAACGTCTGAGCACCCTTGATCCTGCCAGTCGTTCGGTCATAGCCGAACTCACCGTGCCGGTGACCTTGACCGTGGTGGTCAGCGAAAACCTGCCGCGTGACCTTGAGGTGCGGAGCCAATCGGTCGTGGACATGGCCCGAGCCATTGAGCGGGCCGCCGGTGGTCAGGTGCGTCTGCGCTTCATGCATCCAGAAAGCGATGTCGATGATGAGGCGATGGTGGCCCGTGAGCAATACGGCCTGGA
Source organism: Planctomycetota bacterium (assembly GCA_007131555.1). Classification (GTDB taxonomy): domain Bacteria; phylum Planctomycetota; class UBA11346; order UBA11346; family UBA11346; genus SLQH01. The sequence goes on from SLQH01000133.1 coordinate 13,196, forward strand.
GACCCGCCAGGTCCGTCATGAGACCGTGGCCCGGACTGAGGTGGTGCATGTCTTCATGGGCGCGGTGGCGACTTCTGGCCGTCATCGCCAGGTGATCCCCTTCTTCGATCCCGGTCTGCCGATTGAGTTTGAGTTGGTCCGGGCGGTGCGCACAGTGTATCGTCGCGCCGCAGTGGCTCTGGCCGATAGCGACGATCCGGCACCCGGCCTGCCGGTCTTGGGGATCCTGGAAACCGGTGTCCGTATGGCCGGCGGCTATGATTTCTCAGGCGGGTCCTTCAATCAGTTGCCCCCTTGGGCCCTGGTCGATGAATGGTCGCGTCAGTTTGAGATTCGTAACGTCCCTCCCCACGGACCGATTCCTGATGACATTGATGTCCTCATTGCCGCAGCTCCCAGTGATCTGAAGCCTGATCAGTTGGGCTTCCTGCATGATTATATCTGGAGTGGGCGGCCCTGTCTGTTGATGATTGATGCGCTGCCCATCTTCAATCCGGCTTTGGCTCCTTCACGGCCACGTACTCCGCAGCAACCGCCCAATCAGTTCTCGCAGCCACCGCCGCCAGAGCCCAAGGCTGACCTCCAGCCCTTGTTGCGGGCCTTGGGAGTCGACTATCGTATCGACCAGGTGGCGTGGTCAGAGTATCCCAAGCCCAGTCAGTTTGCCGCCTTGCCGCGCACTGCGATCTGGAACCGCCCTGACGATGGTGGCATCATCACTGAGGGCCCGGAAGCTGATCTCACCGCCGCCTTGGAATCCATTGTCACCTTCTTCCCAGGAGCCTTCTATGCTGCTGGACGTGACGATGGTCGCTTGGAGGTGACGCCCTTGATCACTCTGCCGCGGCGCGGCAACTTCGGCTTTGTGCGCATCAAGGATCTCTTGGAGGAAATGCCTGCGTTCATGGGTGGGGGGGTGCGCCTGCGTCCCGAGGGGCGGGTGCCCTATGTGCCCACCACCACCGCCCGTACTCCCATGATCGCCGCCTGGATCAGAGGTCAGATGGCCTATGCCTTGGAAGCGGATGCCCCTGACGACGACAGCCAGGATCCGCAGCCCAGCAAAGGCGATCTCAGTGAACTGCCCGTCAATGTGATCCTGGTATCGGATCTCGACATGGCCAGTGATCAGTTTCATGCCGTATATCGTTCAACTGATGCTCAAGAGGATGAACAGCGGACCCTGGCTTCCATCGGCAACGTGATCTTTCTGAGCAATGTACTGGACGCCCTGGCTGGAGATCGCGAGTTGTTGCGGGTGCGTAGTCGGCGCAGTCGTTATCGTACCCATGAGGCGATAGAGGAAATCCGTCGTCGTGATGCCGATGAAATGGGTCGTCTCCAGGAACAGTGGCGGGCTGAAGTGCAGGGCGAATTGGATCGGGCTCGGCAACGATTCGAGGAACGGGTCCGCGAGATCAGAGAGGCTGGTGGCGATGCTGTGGATCGCACCCAGCAGTTCTTGTCGGCCCAAGATACCTTGCAGCGTGAGTTCGAGGCTGATACCCGTCGCATCGAACGCCGGCTCGAATTGCAGGAGCGCCAGAAGCGGGCCGAGTTCGATGCCCAGATCGCCGGATTCTGGCGCCGTATCCGCACGCTCTCCATCATCGTGCCGGCGATACTCATCCTGGCCGTGAGCGCTGTGGTCTTTGTCTTACGGCAGATGCACGAGCGCATCGACATCCCCGTGGCCCGCAAAAGGAGTTGAAGCTCATGGACATCAAGCAGTTGACGACAGTGGCCTTGGCTGCCCTGGTGGTCATCAGCGGCTATTACGCTTGGCGCCGACCGCAGGAGCTAGGGTCGTTGGAGCCGGAACGTACCGGACGGGTAGCGTCTGCTGAGGTGACGCCCTTGGATATCCAGCGCATCCATATTGAACGCATTGATTCCAGTCGTCGGCAGCTGACGGCGATTGAGGTGCGGGCCATGGATCATGAGTGGGTGATTGCCAGTCATCATGATTATCCGGCTGACGGACCGGCCAGGGATGGCGGAGTCAATCAGGTGGGTACTGCCCTGACGGCGGCCATGAACCTGACCTACGGTCGTCAAGTCACCGCTGACGCCCGTCGTCATGGCGAGCATGGCGTGCGCGATCCGCGCAGATTCGAGACCGGTGACGATCCAGCCGAGTTCGGTATCCGGGTCCTGCTTGAGGATCGCAGTGGCCGCGGAGTCGTGTCGTTGATCATCGGCAGTGAAGCCGAAGACCTTGCCGGCCAGACCCATAAGTTCTTCTTTGCCCGTGTCCCTGAGGAAAACGAGGTGTACCTGGTCCGTTACGAGGGCCGCAGCGATGAAGAGGGGCCGATGCAGTGGGCCGATGCCGACATCCAACGCATGTTCAGTGCTTCGTTTGGTGACTGGGTCGAGCGGGATTTGATGAAGATCCGCGCTGATCAGGTGCGTCGCCTGGAGATTGATCAACATAGTGTTCATATCACCGAAGACGGTCAGAGCCGTCTCCAGGAGGGCTTGGTGACCACGCTGCGTCGCCCCGCCAGCGATCTGCCCTGGCAGGCCCAGGAGGCGCCTTCTGACAAGGAGTTGGACACCAATGCTGTCAACGATCTGATTCGGGCTCTGACCGGTCTGCGGATCAAGAACGTGATACAGAGAACGGGTCGCCAGCTGGCGGCCGCCGGTTTCTATAGTGATGGACGGAATCTCTATGGTCAGGATGGTGCGACCCGGGTTGCGACCCAGGATGGCATGATGTTTGAATTGTTTTTTGGCCGCACCACTACCCGCTTTGTTGGCGATGACCGGGCCGATGACGGTCCCGATCGCTATATGGGGGTGTTTGTGCGCTACGAGAAGGAGCACGATGAAGAGATACCCCGGCGGCCATCGCAGCCTGTTGCCCCCAGTGCGCCTCGTGAGCCGGCAGCCTTGGCTGATGACGCCGATGATGAAGAGCGTGAGGCCCATCGTCAGGCCATGGAACTGTTTGAGCGTGAGCAGGCTGAATACGCCAAGGAACGAGCCGCCTATGAAGAGGCTGTCGAGAATCATCCCGAGGCGATGCGGGCCTGGCAACAGCGTGTTCAAGAGCACGAAGAAGACCGCATGCGATTCCTCACTGAACTCAATGAGCGCTTTGCCCGTTTTCTCTATGTCATCGACAACGAGCGTTTTGCAAATCTGCGTCCTGATGCCAAAGCGCTGTTTACTGCAGAAGATGATGAGGATGACGAAACCGATGCCGATGCTGACGACCTGATGCCCGATATTGACATCGGCGAACTGATTGGCCCCGAGGAGGATTGAACGAGACGTGATGACTGCTCGTGTCCCATTACGACATGAATGGTTGTCGATGGAAGTTTCTGCTCGCTGTTTACAAGGATGCTTGCCTATGACCTGCGGCCGTGTGTGATGGCCGCAGGTCCTTTTCATAAGAGAGCCCTTCATATGGACGATCTATTCAAGACCTTGCGCTCCAGTGGCCAAGATCATTTGATTCCAGTCATCGAATCGCTGCCCCAGGAACGGCAGGGGCCCTTCGTCGAGCGTTTGCGTGCCATAGATTGGCAGGAACTGGCCGCTCCCGAAGTCCCGCTGGATGATGCTGCAGTCGCCCAGAGTCGGGTGGTTGATCGTCAGGAGCGGGCCCAGCGCGCTGATGAGTTTAGCGCGGTTGGTGAGCGCGCCTATCAGGATGGCGCGGTGGCGGTGTTGATGGTGGCTGGTGGTCAGGGGACCCGTCTGGGGCTGGATGCTCCCAAGGGCTGCTTTCCGATCGGGGCTCTGTCAGGGGCCAGCATCTATCAGCTTCAGGCGGAAAAGGTCCTGGCCCTGTCGCGGCGCATCGGACGAGCAGTGCCATTGCTGGTCATGACCAGCCCCATGACCGATGCCCAGACCCGTTCCTTCTTCGCTGAGCACCAGCGTTTTGGTTTGGCTGAAGATCAGCTGCGTTTCTTCTGTCAGGGCACGGTGCCCAGCCTTGATGCTGATGGCCGGGCTTTGTTGGCGGCTCCTGACCGTCTGCTGGAGAACCCTGACGGCCACGGCGGTTGCTTCACCGCCCTGGTCGCTTCAGGGCAGTTGCAACGCCTGGTCGATGAGGGAGTGCGACGCATCGTCTACATCCAGGTCGATAACATCCTGGTGCCAGTTGACGATCCGATCCTGGTCGGCGTTGCCGAGGTCGAATCGGCAGACGTGGTCACCAAGGTCCTTGATAAGGCTCATCCCGATGAAAAGGTCGGTCATCTGGTGCGGGTGGGTGAGCGCGATCGGATCATTGAATACACCGAACTGACGGCAGAGCAGGCGCGCATGCGTGATGACGACGGACGTCTGGTGTATCGTTGGGGATCGCCGGCCATGCATTGCTGGAGCGTGTCGTTTCTGGCGGCTCTGGCCCAGGACGGATTCCGTCCTCCTCTGCATCGCAGCGCCAAACCGCTCAAGGCCTGGCGTGAGGGGGCCATGGCCACCGTCGAGGGATGGAAGAATGAACGCTTCATCTTCGACCTCATCCCCCAAGCGCGGATCAGCATCGGCCTTGAGATTGAGCGCGATGACGAGTTCGCTCCGGTCAAGAATGCCGATAGCCAAGGCAGTGATTGTCCGGCCACGGCCCGTCGTCTGGCCAGCGACCTGTTTGCCCGCTGGCTGAGTGCCCAGGGAGTTGTGGTGGATCTGCCGCCAGACGCCCACCTTGAGATCAGTCCCGTATTCGCCGCCACAGTTGCCGATCTGGCTCAGCGCTGGGACGGCCGTAGCCAGCGTGTTGACGGCGATCTGCTGTTGCGTTGAGTCTCATTCCGGTTGGAGACTGTAGGGTTGCTGGGCAAGACGATATATATCGCCTTGTATAGCGACCCTACAGCCTCCAGTCTAAAGCCTATAGCCGGATTCAGGATAATACATCGCGGTACGCGCATCGTCGGCACAATCTCGACGTGACCTGTAAGATTCGTTTCGTTCCGCGCCCTTAATGGGCTGATGTCCAGATAGCGCTCACAAAACAACAACGCCGCCAGGTAACTGGCGGCGTTGTTCGTGTCCGCATCGCGGAGGTGTCAC
>SLQH01000015.1 GCA_007131555.1 Planctomycetota bacterium
TCTGGTCTATGACCTGCGCCCGGCAGCGCCGAGCCTGGGAGCCTGGGAGCGGGAATCCATCCGCGAACTCTTCGCCGCCCTGGTTGATCATGGGCGCATCACCCTGCATCTCCATCAGGTCTGTGGTGACAATTCGCATCATATCGTCGAGGCCGCCTTCAAGGCCCTGGCCAGGGCCTTGCGACAGGCCATTGCCGTTACCGGGTCCGGGATTCCCAGCACCAAGGGCAGCCTGGTCTGAGCCTGACCCAGTGTCCATTGAACTCAACTCACAAGGATGCTCCATGACCGACCTGCTTGATCAACTCGTTGCCATGTCCCGGGCCGTCGGCGATCCCCAGCTTGATGCCGCCATCCTTGGTGAAGGCAATACCTCGGCTCTGGAGGAGGACGGCAGCTTCTGGATCAAGGCCTCGGGCACCAGCTTGGGGACCATGACCCGGGCTCAGTTCGTCCATCTCCAGCGCGAGCAGGTGCTTGGCCTGTTGGACGAGGAGGGGGTCGATGAGGCCCGTCTCAACGCCGTCTATCAGGCGGCCAAATGCGATCCCGGCCAGAGTGCCCGGCCATCGGTGGAAACGGTCTTCCATGCCCTGCTGCTGGGCTATCCGGGGGTTCGCTTCATCGCCCATACCCATCCCACGGCAGTCAATGCCCTGACCTGCAGCCTGGGCTGGCCGCAGGTCCTGGAAGGGCGCCTGTGTCCTGATGAGTGCGTGGTGTTGGGACCGGATTCGGTGTTCATCCCTTACATCGACCCCGGCGTGATCCTGGCCCGGGCCATTCGCGATGGGGTTGATGCCTATGCCCGGCGTCATGGTGCTGCGCCCAAGGTCATCTACATGCAGAATCACGGTCTGGTGGCCCTCGGCCGCAGCGACCGCGAATGCGTCAACATCACCCACATGGCCATCAAGGCGGCCCGCCTGCGCCTGGGGGCCCTGGCCGCCGGCGGCCTCAAGCCCCTGTCAGAGACCGTCATCAGCGGCCTGCTGGGGCGGCCCGACGAACAATACCGGCAACGCCTGCTCGACGGACGTTGAGAGCCGTAGGAGGACGCCACGATGCGTAGCCTGCTCAAGGAACTGGTGCGGATGGGCGGCAAGATCGCCCTTGAGCACTACCGCCCCACCGGTGGCTTGCAGGCCGATGCCAAAGGCCGCAATGACTATGTCAGCCACGTCGACCGCCGCATTGAAGAGGCCCTCACCAGCCGCATCCGCGCCAACTATCCCGATCATCTGGTCCTCGGCGAGGAGACCCACGAGGCCTGGCCCCGACCGATCCTGGGCCCGACCTGGATCATCGACCCCCTTGACGGCACCACCAACTATCTGCATGGCCTGCCGGCCTGGTCGATCTCGGTGGCCTTCTGTGAAGACTATGGCGAGCCGCGCATGGGGGCGGTGTTCGATCCGCTGCGCCAGGAGCTGTTCCTGGCCGAGCGCCACGCCGGGGTGACCCTCAACGATCAACGGGTCTATAGCTCGGCCTGCTGTGATCTGGCCCAGGCGGTCATCGCCCAGGCCATGCCCTTCAAGAACATGGCCGCCTTGAGCGACGTGGCGGCGGCCGTGGCCGGGCTTCAGGCCCGCTGCAACGACAGTCGCCGCTTTGGCTCGGCGGCCCTTGACCTGGCCTATGTCGCCGCCGGGCGCCTGGATGCCTACTGGGAACTGGGCATCCATCCCTGGGACATCGCCGCCGGAGCCCTTATGGTCCGCTGTGCCGGGGGTCGGACCAGTGATCTGGCCGGCGCAGCCGATGATCTCAGCCACCAGCGCAGCATCATCGCCGCCGCCAGCGACGGCCTCCATGCCGCCATGGTCACCCAGCTGGCCTCGTTGCAGCCCTGGTTGCAACGTCCTCCCTACACCGGATTGGATCGTGACCAGGCAGCGGATTGACCCACACAGGCACCGTAGCACCCCATCATCGTCGTTCATACCCGCCGATCCAGCCCGCGACCGGCAGCCCAGTTCACAGCGGGGTCCAAGATGACTGATCAGATCGGCTCAGAGGCGTGGCGGGGGCAGTCACCGTGGTGGCCGCTGGTCGATGACCCGGTGCCTGGGGCGCGGTGGCTGTTGTGGTCCTGGCTGATTCCGGTCCTGGTCCTGTTGTGCCACCTGATTCCCGCCGCTGCCCTACGGGTACCGGAATCCTGGTGGCCGTGGTGGCAGGATCTCCTGCACCACATCGCCCGCCTCCACCTGCATCATGACCCGACCCATCCCCAGTGGTGGCCGGGGCAATTGTGGACCTATGCCATCATCCATCGTGAGATCCCCGGTCTGCTGCTGCATCTGGCGGCCTGGTGGCTGCTGGCTCCGCCCCTGGAACGCGGTCTGGGCCCCCTGGCCCTTGCCCTGTGGCTGGCATTGATCGTGCCCCTGGGTGTGAGCCTGCATCTGGTCGCCGTCCAACCGGTGCCGGCTCTCGGCTTGGCCCCGACCACCATCGCCCTGTGGGGCGGCCTGGGTGCTCTGCACGCCGTTACGCGTCGCCGTTTCCTGGTGGTGACAGCGGTCCTGATCAGTGCCGAGGCCGTGCGCCTGGGCTGGCTGGTCTCTGTGCTACCATCACCTCCTGGGATGCCCCAGGTCGGTTCCGGCTTTTTTGTGCTCCACATACCAGCCACCGCCCTCATGCTCCTGGGCGGCTATGTCATTGCCCAGACCCTGAGCCAGTGGCTGCCCCGGCGCCCACACGGCGACAGTACGCAAGCCCTGCCCGGGCCCAGGTAGGGTCTCGGCTCGGCGCATCACAGGAGGCCGTCATGATACGCAGGACCTGGGAACTGCTCAGCAGTCGTTGGACCTTGGTGGCCGTCCTCCTGGTGGCCAGCATGCTGTGGATCACCACCTACGATCATCTCTACGCCGATCCCCATAGCCGATCCCAGACCGCCCTGCAGCTCTTGCTGGATCGTCATCCCGAAGCGCGCCAGGTCCTGGCCCCGTATCTTGATGATGCCCGTCACCAGCGGGCCTTGCGTATTGCTGCCTTCTCGACCCTTGATGAGGACAATCACTACAGCCTGTTGGCCGACATGGCTGAGGAGGCTCGCGCCACCCAACGGATGCCCTATCAGGCCCGCCTTGCCAGCTTGATCGCAGACCGGGATCTGGGGCATGATGCCCAGCAGCGCCAGGCCTTTCTGATGTCGCATGCCACCACCGCCCAGGCCCTGTTTGAAACCGGACAGGGCAGCGCCGTCCAGGACTGGATGCTGCTGCTGGAACAGGCCGCAGCAGATGACCGGATCTGGCCCATCGTGATGGATGACCCTATCGCCCTGATCCTGTGGAAACAGGATCTGCCCTTGGAATTGCTGCGGTTCTATCATCACCATCGGGATTGGCTGCAAGAGGCCCTACTTGATATCGACCCCCACGGCGATCCCGACCAGGACACGGTATCCGTCTACGCAAGCCTGATCCGTGCTGCACAGCGCTGGCCGCACCTGGCCCAGCGACTGGTTCAGGAGGATGACATGGGCGGCCTGGGTCTGGCCCTGCTGGCCGAGCATGGCACCCTGATAGAGGCCTGTGTCGAGAGCCACCACCTTGATCCCTCGGAAGTCACCGCGGTGATCTACGCCAATCCGGACCGATTCGGCCAACCGCTGACAGATGCCCAGGCCGTGCGTCGTAAGGCCGTCTATCTGGCCGGTCTCTATCGTGACAAGACCGCCGTCTGGTACGCGGCCATGTCCATGCCGCTGGCCCTGCGCCTGGAACGCGATGCCCCGCACCTCGCCGACCAGGTGTTGACCGCCTTTGGGGCCGATGACATCACCGTATTGCTCTATGCCTATGCCGGCCAGGGCGACGACATGCATCCCCAGGCCAGACGGATCATCACCCGTCTGGCCGAGTCCCTGTTGCACTGGGGTGATGCAACCATCTGGATCCTGGCCCACTACCTGCATATGGAGGACAGCCGTCGGCAGATCGTTGACGCGCTGCTGCATCCGGATATCGGCTTGCGGCTCATGCCGTTCCTGATTTCCCGGACCAGTTCCGATAGCCAGACGCCCGATGCCGGCCTCGACCGACTGCACAGCGATCCCCGGTGGGCCCGGCGCTACTTCACCGAACACGGTGATCCGATCGACCAAGCATGGTGGGAGAACCTGCCGGGCGGAGCCCTGGTCGGCGTCCTGCGGCGCTGGAGTCAAGGCCTGCCCAATGAATGGAGCGAACTGGGCTGGGCCGCCATGGATGTCGGACTGGTAGCCTTGACAGTGGCATCCCTGGGCAAGGCCGCCCCGGCCACTGCCGCCCTGACCAGCGCCACCGGGGCGCGAGCGGCCGGCACCACCGGGCGGGTGGCAGCCCATGCCGCCTTCAAGACCGCAGTCCGTTCCTCGTCGCGGGTTGCTGCTCGCACAGTGGGCGTAGCCTATCGTCTGGGTAGCGCCGGGCGCCTGGCCCGGCTGGGCCGCAACCTCGCCCTGATCGGTCGGCTCGCGGCCAAGCCGATTGTCGGGGCCTATCGCTTCTGTCGGGCTGCAGCCACCATGGCCGTTCACGGGGTGACCAAAACCATCCATGCCTGGCGAGGACTGTCGGCATCGGCGCGTCTGTGGGTCTTGCGCGGATTCCTGGCTGCCGGTCTGGTCACCACCATCGTAGCCCGCACCGCCCCCAATCTCGATCGCATAGCGCGCGGGCTTGGCGAGCTGGCTGGCAACATGGTCCGTGGTACCGTGCGCATGGCCAGCGAGCTGTTGCAAGGGGCCATCGAAGGCCTGACCGGAGAGCCCCTGCACGGAGTCCTCAGAGATCTCGGCCGCTGGTTGCCGCCCCTGCTCATGGTGATGCTAGTGGTCTTCTGGATGCGCCGTCGTCGCCCCCGGTACCAACCGGTGGTGGTGTGATCAACAGCCAGCACATGAGGAGCGTTGATGACTGAACACGCCTCGACACCGACCGATCACATCTTCGTGATCGGCTATACCGGGTCCGGCAAGACCTGCTTCATCAGCGGTCTGCATGAATACGGACGGGCCCATCAAGACGGCGGCCTGTCGGTGCTGCATGATGACACCCAGACGGCCGCCTATCTTGAGGACCTGAGCGCCTTCCGCCAACAAGGGCAATGGCCGCCGCCGACCACCGGTACCGTCTACTAACGGGTCGGAAAGTAATGTAAGGTTCGATGGGCTATTTCGTCTATAAGGACATGAAGATCGACGGACGCACCTTATCCTCAACAGAGCAGCATCTGATACGTCGCATTGCCGCACA
>SLQH01000491.1 GCA_007131555.1 Planctomycetota bacterium
AGTTTGTGTGGAATTGCCTCCGGATCAGTTCCTGGCCCTCCCGAAGGATCCCGGGTTTCAGCGTGACATTACCCGGTCTGTAGACTCCGTGAACATTACCGAACGACGCAGCAATAGTGAAGAGTGGACTGATATCTGACAATGTTTTCCAGGCTTGGGCAATCTCTTCCGGTTTTGTATAAAGGTCCGCCGGATCGGCGCCGGTATGGTCGAAACCGTCTTCCACACCGCCGGTTACACCGAGTTCCATTTCCAGCGCCAATCCCAGTTGACTCATTTCGGCCAAGTAGGTACTGCAGGTTTCAAGATTCTTATCCAACGGCTCGGCTGAGAGATCAAGCATATGTGAGCTCAAAAGGGATCTGCCGGTCTGCACGTAATAGTCCCGGTTTTTTTCCAGTAATCCGTCTACCCAGGGCAGCAATTTCCTGTCGGCATGATCCGTATGAAGCACCACACTTACACCGTATAAATGGGCTACATGATGGAGGTGATAGGCAGTGGAGACAGCACCTGCGATCGCAGACGCATGACCGTCATTTGTAGATCCGTCATCCGATAACCCTGCACCGGCCATGAAACGAACAAGCGGCCCGTCAACACCGGACATAATGGCATGATGATGAGAATGACACATGGGTTCTCCTTCTTCTGACGAGAGACGCAACACGATGGATGCACGAACACGCAGGACTGAGAGGCATAGGAGCATGCGACTCAGGCTGATAGCCACTTTCGTGGATCGGTTTATGCTATTGAGTATCAATGCATCACGCACCTATGACAAGCGTCAATACTTCGGCTGATCACGATACAGCTGTCGGCATTTCCGACGGGCCTTTGACAACGCTGGCCTAATCGCGACTTGCCTGTATCATTGTTGCCCATGCACGGTTCATCTCGGCGCACTTGGCGGCTATTGCAGGCGGCGGTACTGCTCTGTGCCCTGACCGGTCTGGCGGCCCTGAGCATCTGGTCGTGGCGCCGCGTGCCCCAGGTCAGCACCCTCGCCCGATTGCGCATCGGCTCGGGCCAGACCATCCTCCTCGCCCCAGATGACCAGCCGGATGATGATTGGGTGGTACACCTGAACTTCGATCGCCGGGTCCGCCAGCACGGCGACTGGATATTGACGATTGATGCCGAGACCGTCCAGCATCAGATGTGCTGGCTCAGCGACAGGCGCATGCTGCGCATCCGCCGCTTCGGCCAAGGATTGTCAACTCGCAGTCCTGCCACAACCCTGGCCGTACTGGTTCTCCCCCAACAGCCACAGCACATCGCCGTGCGCGACCATCCGGCAGGGCTGGAACTGATCATCGACCACAGCAGCCAGATCATCGTCGACCCGTTACCCGCCTTCCAGCCCCGACGTTGGGACATAGCGGTCGCCGATGGAGGCAGCCTTGAACGCAGCATCATCAGCGTCCAGTTCACAAGCGATCGTCCGCCCACCTCCGAATTGACACCAGCCCTCAGCCGTCTGCGCATGATGGCCGTTGATGACAAGCCCCAATACGTTGATGAGGCCCTGGCCGCCATACGAGCCCTGGGTGATCATCACCCCCACCACAACATCTTGCAGGCATGGTGGTCAGCCCTGATGTCGCGCCAGGCCCTTGACGCCCAGCTCGACGACAGCGACATCAGCGACCATCTGACGGCACTGCTCGCAATCGATACCAACAGCAGTGCCGCGCTGGCATCGGCCCTGTTGCCATCCCTGGCGGCTTGGGCCTGTGCGGTTCCGGAACAACCCAAACCACCCCGGCCCTGGCTGGAGGCCCGGCTCGGCCGCATTGACCTGCTCTTGGAAACCATCGCCGCCATCACTCGCCGCCCGGATGTGCTTGACGACTACGAACAACAGGAACTGCTGTTGTTGCGCCACGCTGCCCGCCGTCTGGTGGGGCGGCCAGGCAGTCCGGTACCGGCCGATGCCCCCCCCTGGATGACCTTGCGCTGGCGCCTGTTGTCCGGCTCCATCCTCAGTTCCAGCGAACTCACCGCCGCTGTGGACGGTGAGATACCAACACTCCCCCAACCATGGACCGGACGGCCGATCACCCGTGACACCTTCCGGACCCTATGGGCTGCACATGCCATCGACGACGTGCACTTGCGTCAGACCGGAGCCCTCATCCGCCATCATGTCACCGATCGCGAACCGGCCCTGGCAGTCCATGCCCTGCAACGACTGCCCGAACGACAACGGGCCATCGCGGCCACCCTGCTCGCCTTTCGCGGCCTGATCCCGCCTGACGAAGCCCAACAGGCCCTGGCCATGCGCCTGCCTGACGGTCCGCCCCTGCATGCCGTCGACCCCCTGGCCCATGCCCTGTCGCGTCTGCTGGCCAAGCGCCATCCGGCGGTCGGCTTCCTGCCCCGGATCATGCCTGACCTGCCGGGTCCGGAGGCCGAGTTTGACGGCCCCTTGCGCCCCTACCATGAGCTGCTGCGTGGTACGCTGGCGGCGCCAATGCTTGTCTTCGTGGAACCAGGCTCCAGGCTGCCGCTCGGTCAGGCATTGACTGCCGCCCTGGCCATGCAGGAGGTCGCCGGCCTGCAACCCGACTGGCAGATGCTCGATCTGCTGGCCCCCACGGCCCTGCCGTTGGAACTCTGTCGTCCTGCGGAACCATGATCCCATGCCCCTGCCTACCGTCGCCATCGTCGGCCAGCCCAATGTCGGCAAGTCCAGCCTGTTCAACCGCCTCACCGGGCGGCCGATCGCCATCGTCGACCCCACCGCCGGGGTGACCCGCGACCGTCTCCTGCATGAGGTTCGGCGCGACGATCTGCGCTTCGACCTGATCGATACCGGCGGCATCGGCATCGTCGACGCCGCCAAGCTGGAGGCCGATGTCGATCGCCAGATCGATCGGGCCATCGACCAGGCCGACCTGATCCTGTTCGTGACTGACGGTCGCAGCGGGGTCACGGCCCCCGACCAGGAGATCGCCAAACGTCTGCGCCCCCTCGCCGACCGGGTCCTGCTGATCGCCAACAAGATCGACCACCTCAACCTGGAGAGCCTGGTTCCCGAGTTCGCAGGTCTCGGCCTGGGAGACCCCTGGGCCATCAGTGCCGAGCAGAACCGAGGCCTCGACGAATTGTTCGAGGAACTGGGACGTCGTCTGCCGACCGTGGCCCAGCTGGATGGCCAAGTGGGGGCCGCCGACCACAGCGGCCGCATCAGCATCTGTCTGGCCGGTCGGCGCAATGTCGGCAAGTCCTCGATCACCAACGCCCTGTGCGGTGAAGACCGGGTCATCGTCGCCGATCACGCCGGCACCACCCGCGATGCCATCGATGTCCAGCTGGATCACCCGGCCGGCAGCTTCGTGCTGATCGACACCGCCGGCCTGCGCAAGAAGAAGCAACTCACTGAGGATCTGGAGTTCTACGCCGCCTGTCGGACCGAGCGGGCCATCGGCCGGGCCGACGTCAGCGTGCTGATCCTGGACGCCACCGACGAGGTGGGAGCGGTCGACAAGCGCCTGGCCCATTTCTGCCAGAGCAGCGGCAAGCCGACCATCGTCGCCATCAATAAATGGGACCTGGCCCAAGACCACAGCGCCGATCCCGAGCACTACCGGACCTGGATCCGCAACCGCCTGCCCGGCCTGGCCTTCGCCCCGGTGGTCCTGACCTCGGCCGCCACCGGACAGGGTCTGGACGGCCTGCTGGAACTGGCCGCCGCCCTCCACCAGGAAGCCGGCGAGCGCATCCCCACGGCTGAGCTCAACCAGCTGCTGGAAGCAGCGGTGCAGCGCCGCCGGCCACGCAAGATCGGCTCGGGCAGCACCCGCATCTACTACGCCACCCAGGCCGCCGTGCGCCCCCCCACCCTGGTTGTCTTCGTCAATCGCACCGACTGGATGGAACCCGGCTATACCCGCTACCTGGAGAACTTCCTGCGAGCCCGGGGCATCTTCGCCCGGGTGCCCATCTCAGTCGTCTTCAAGGCCCGCAGCAGCCGCTTCCACGACCATCACGACCAGCATGTACGCAAGGTGGTGGCCACCAAGGCTGATCGCCAGGCCCACCTCATCATCCCCGGCAAACGCGGCCGCCGCCGTCCCAAAGGACCCCCGCGATGATCCCCGTCCTGCTGGTGGGCTCGACCCTCGCCGCCTACCTGATCGGCTCGATCAGCTTCGCCTGGATGGCCGGTCGCCTGCACGGCACCGACCTGCGCCAGCATGGCTCCGGCAATCTGGGCGCCACCAACGCCGCCCGGGTCCTGGGCGGCATCTGGTTCCCGATCGTCTTCAGCCTCGACGTCCTCAAGGGGGTCGCCGCCGTGGTCCTGGCCCGCCTGGCCCCCGGTTGGCTGGACCTGACGCTTGAAACCACCCTGGCCCAGGCCTTGCTGATGAGCGCCGCCATCGCCGTGGTCCTGGGCCACGTCTACCCCCTCTACCATCAACTGCGCGGCGGCAAGGCCGTCGCCACCTCGCTGGGAGTGCTGGCAAGTCTGGTGCCGCTCGCCGCCGGGCTGACCCTGGCCGTCTGGCTGGTCCTGTGGTGTGCCTTGTGGGGCCTCACCCGCCTGCGCCGCAGCGAGGCCGTCGGGCCGGCCTCAGTCGGTGCCGCCGTGGCCCTGCCGATCATCCATCATCTGCTCAACGACGCCCCCTGGGGAGCCGAGATGCGCCTGATCTCTGGCACCATCGTGGCTCTTGCCCTGCTGGTGATCTGGCGCCATCGCGACAACCTGCGCCGCCTGCTGCGGCCACCAACAACGCCCTGACCCGACGCCAAACCGGCCCTTGCCAGGCCACCCCCCATTGCGTATAATAGAAGCCATAGGGCGACATCATCCGGCTCACCGACAGGGCAACACGCCCCAGGGCCTGGTCGCGACGCGGGCGTCCGTCATATGTGACCCTCCGCCGTCAACTGTCGATCAGCACCCTGCTCCGTGACCCGTGGGTCTCCTGCTACGGCGGGCCGGTTCCTGCGCCTATGATGCACCCCGGCCTGGTGGTCCGGGGTGCATCTGTGTTGGGGCGGGAGGCAACAGCGAGGGCGCCGGCAAGCACCCACGTTTTCACACCCCGAAGGGACCCCGAAGGGGAAAGGACCCCGCGAAGGGGAAAGGACCCCGAAGGGGACACGCAAGGACCCCGAAGGGGACACGCAGAAACAAAGGACCCCGAAGGGGAGGACCCCACACACACAAGGGGACACGCAGGGACCCCACACACA
>SLQH01000209.1 GCA_007131555.1 Planctomycetota bacterium
CTTCGCCTCGCATGGCATCTGCTTCGTTGCGCTCCGCTCACAATAGCGCTGCTATTGCTCCGCTTCGCGACGCCTCGCATCTGCCACACGATGCTCGACTTATGAAACCAATTTCCGTGTCCCCACACTAGCCCAGCATCAGCCGGATTGCGGATTCTTGACCTGCTGGACCCGTTCCCACAAGGCCTGATGACAGGGCTCCTGGGGATGCAGCAGAGACGCTGCCAGATCGACATCTCCCCGCTCAAGGGCCTGAGCCGCATAATCCCGTCGCACTTCCAGGGCGGCATCGTGAGCCTGGATGTTACCACCCCACAAAGCCTGGGATTCCTCCAGACAGAACAAGGATCGGGCAAAGTCTTCATAGTGACCGGAACGATGGGCCCGTTTGAGACAGGCCAGACCACGACTCGCCAGCCGCAGGCTCTCACGATGACGATCGGCCATCCGCAAGGCGACGATCATGTCGGCAACCGAGGCAAAGCGTTGCCCGGGATCGGTGGCCAGGGCCCGCTCAGCAATGCTCAACAGCTCCCCATATTCGTTTCGCAAGCGAGCGGACGGGCGCGGCAGACGGTTGGCAGCAGCAGCGGTCAGACAGCCGGCCACAGTGCGATCAGCCACATGCGGCGCTTCGCCAACCAGGATCTCCAGGAGCATGCCGCCCAACTGGTAGACATCGCCCGACTCAGAGATCAGGTCACATCGCCCCTGGGCCATTTCCGGGGCCATATAGGCCGGTGTGCCGACCAGGGATTGCTTCTGGTCATCAGTCCCCATCTGACACGCCAATCCCCAGTCCATGACCAACACTTCACCGAAATCGCCCAGCATCATGTTGGCTGGCTTGAGGTCCCGATGCAGCACCCCGCGTGAATGTGCGTACGCCACCGCCTCGGCCACTCGATTGAGGACCTCAAGGTTTTCATCGATCGTGAGACTGGCAATACATTCAGCCCAGGTCCGGCCCATAACCGGGCGCATGGTGTAGAACAGCCGCCCGTCAGTATCGACCCCCAACTCGTAGACTGGAATGATGTTGGGATGACACAGGCCACCAGTGATCCTGGCCTCAGAGATGAAACGGTGCCGATCAATCTCTTTTGAGCGGCGACGCATACGTTTGAGAGCGACATTGCGGGCGATTCCCGACTGGCGGGCCAACCATACCGTCCCCATGCCTCCCGATCCCAACTGCTCAAGCAGCTGATAATCGGCCCCTGCCTGACGATCAATGATACGAATACGCTGAGTGGGATCATCGGGCGCAGGGGCTGTCGTCACCGGGGGAACCACGGCACGGACGGTCGATGCTCCCCCAGTCAACGCGGAACGGTCATCCTTTGGCAGCACAGCCAGCCATGCTGCGGCCACCGCCGCTTGATCATCGGGCATGATGGACTCCCATCCCGGCACCACCTCAGGACTGATGCCACCCTAGATCAGGACAAGACCCCGTCAAGCGGGAGCAGAAATGTGGTTATTGCATAAACCAGCACCCAAAGCACCAGGAATCGGTGATCATCAGGAAAACGCTACTCGCGCGGCAGCACGCAAGCCAAGGCTCGCGTGCTCCGGGTAAAAGCCATGAGGCTGATGGACGAGAGCAGGGCTGTGTACCTAGGAGCCTGTAAGGAATAGACTGACACGTCGCCTGGCTTGGCCTTTTCGGCCCCTATCGGGCGAAAATCCTCACCATAGCTACGGCTATGGCTGCGGTTTTCGACGGAATCAGGACTCGAAAATGCACTGCGCTTGTGCTCGGTCGCTATCCCTTACAGGCTCCTAGAGTCATGATCCAGCTGCGACCCTATAGGTCGCCAGTCCTCAAACGGCGGCGCTGGCTTCAGCGCCAGCCGACGGAGATGGACCGCAGGGATCAGACATCCAGACGGGTGAAACCGGTGATGGTCACACCCTTGGCCTTGGCCCAATCGCCAACCGTCTGGCCGTCATCATTGTACAGGAGCATGTCCTGCTCCAGGAGGACCTGCTCCTGGTAGAACTTCTTGAGCTTGCCCTCAACGATCTTGTCGCGAATGGCTTCGGGCTTGGCCATGACCTCATCAGAAGCGGCCAGCACGGCCCGCTCCTTGGCCAGGACATCCTGATCAACGCCATCACGATCAAGGGCCAGGGCCGGAGGATTGGCCGCCGCAACATGCATGGCCACCTGGCGCAAGACCTCAGCGTCGCCACTGCCGGCCACCAGGGTGGCAATCCGACCACCATGATTGTAGACGGCGATGCCCGAGGCATCCAGACGACGCATGTCAACCAGCTTCATGTTCTCGCCCAGCTTGGCGATCAGGCCGGTAATGGCTTCGCCAACGCTACGACCGTCAGCCATGGACACCGATTCAAGGGCCGAGGCATCAGTCACTCCCGCCGCCAGGGCAGCAGCGGCGATGGCATCAACGGTGGTCTTGAACTCGTCATTGCCAGCGACGAAGTCGGTCTCGCAGGCCACACAGACCAGCACCCCGGCCTGATCATTGACGGCCACACCGATGGCTCCGGACTTGGTAGCCCGGGCTGACTTGCTGGCGGCGGTCTGCTCACCCTGCTTACGCAGCAGTTCAACAGCCGCTCCCATGTCGCCGTCACAGGCCTCAAGGGCCTTCTTGCACTTCATCATCGGGATACCGGTCTGCTCGCGCAGTTCCTTGACCTGGGCGGCGGTGATGGCCATGGCGTTTTCCTTGTTGTGGTCTTGACGTTCTGTGATGGAGAGGGATTCAGGCCTCAGCGGCAGTATCTGAGGCCGCCGGAGCAGGAGCCGCTTGCGCATCTGCCTCAGCAGCTGGCTGTTCTTCTGCTGAGGGCGCCGTTTCGGCCTTGGCCGCAGCCTCGGCCTTGGGATCGGCATCGGCCTTGGCCTCAACCTGCTGGGAGCGACCTTCACGAATACCGTCCAGCACCACCTTGACCACCGCCTGGATGGCGCGGATGCCGTCATCGTTGCCGGGGATCGGCAGGTTGATCAGGGCCGGATCGCAATCGGTGTCGAGCAGGGCGATGACCGGGATGCCAATGCGGACCGCCTCGCGCACGGCCGTGGTCTCCTGCGAGGGATCGACCACGAACATGGCGTCGGGCAGCTTGGTCATGTGACGCACGCCCTCAAGGTTGCGCAGGATGCGGCGCCGCTCGCGGGTGTCGCGGGCCTGCTTCTTCTTGGACAGGCGGGCGTAGCCGGGCTCGGCTATCTCGGCCTCGATCTCATCGAGGCGACTGATGCTGGTGCGGATGGTCTCGTTGTTGGTCAGGGTGCCGCCAAGCCAACGCTCAACCACGTAGGGCATGCCGACGCTGCGGGCGGCATCCCGCAAGACGTCCTTGGCTTGGCGCTTGGTGCCGACGAACAACACGGTCTTGTTGGCCTTGGCCAGCTTGATCATGTAGTAGTAGGTCTGGATCAGGGCCCGCACGGTGGCGCCAAGATCGATGATGTGGACCTTGTTGTGGGTGGCGTGGATGTACGGCCGCATGGCCGGATTCCACAGACTGCTCTTGGTGCCGTAATGGGCTCCAGCGGCAATGAGATCCTGAACTGTGATGATGGCCATGAAAGATCCTCCACCGTCATCGCTCTGCACACGACAACGGGCCGAAGGCGGACAGGCAGGGTGAACTGATAACCACTGCGCAGACACCGGTCCGCCCTCTGAACAAGGCGGTGTCCACACACGCAGGTCGACACTGGCCGACCGAAGGGGCGGGAAATGTAGGGGGTACACTGAGCCGGTCAAGCGCCTAAGTCCGGCTGGAACATCCGCGACGGGCCTGTAGACTGTCATACTGCTCAGGGAGGTCTCCCCTGTGCTATCAGCGTTGTCAGATGACGTCGTCATCGGCGACATGGATTGCATCCACCCGGCATTCCTGGTGCCAGACACAAGCAGTGGGGTTAGGAGCCTGTAAGGAATAGACTAACACTTCGCCTGGCTTGGCCTTTTCGGCCCCGATTCCGCCGAAAACCTCACCATAGCTACGGCTATGGCTGCGGTTTTCGACGAAATCGTGTCTCGAAAATGCACTGCGCTTGTGCTCGGTCGCTATCCCTTACAGACTCCTAGGCTCCTGAGCAGCCACCACGCATCCTTCATCTTCTCATCGTCCAAGGACACCGCTCCCCATGTACGGGATATTGATTTACCGTGGCTCCAAACAGCCCATCAGCGGCGAGATGGTCCTCGGTCGCTCCAAGGAATGCGACCTCCAGGTTGAAGACAAGCTGGCCAGTCGCCGCCATGTACGCATCTCCATTGATGACCAGGGACGGGCCTGGGTCGAGGACCTAGCCTCGGCCAACGGCACCCGGATCAACGGCAAACCCCTCACTGCGGCGTGGCAGCTGAGTCAGGGCGACCGCATCTCCATCGGCCAGAACCATCTGGTCTTCCAGCAAGCCGAGGAGGCGCCGGCTCCCCAGCCCCAGCGCAGTTCACAACGCCCAGTCCATCATCGCCCTGAGGCCCTGATCGGCAAACTGATCGCCGGGTATCGTATCCAGTCGATCATCGGCCAGGGTGCCATGGGAACGGTCTACATCGCCAAACAGCTGAATCTGGATCGCATGGTGGCCTTCAAGGTCTTCCGCGGTGACGTCCTCGAATCCGACAGTTCCTTCGCCAACCGTTTCCTGGAAGAGGCCCGTCTCGCCGGATCCATCAACCATCAGGGAGTGGCCAGCATCCACGAATGCAGTCAGGACGACGGTCTGCTGTGGTACAGCATGGAACTGGTTGAAGGTGAGACCCTGGCCAGCCTGATCAAGCGTGACCAGGGCCTCGACCCCGCCCTGGCCCTGCTGATCCTGCAACGGGTCACCCTGGCCTTGCAGGCCTGTCATGAGCAACACATCGTCCATGGCGACCTCAAACCGGTCAACATCATGGTCACCAAGGATGGCGCCGTCAAACTCCTCGACATGGGTCTGGCCCGGATCCTGCAAGAGGGGCGCCAGAGCACCGAGAAGACCATGGTGGTCGGCACCCCCGCCTACATGAGTCCGGAACTGGCCCGCAACGAAGACACCGATGAGCGTTCCGACATCTATAGTCTGGGCTGCACCCTGGTCCACATGATCCTGGGTCATCCACCGTACACCGGTGGCGATGCCCTGAGCATCATCGCTGGGCACCTCAACAAACCGATCCCCAGTCTGAGCAGCGAGAAACCCGGTCTGCCCGACCAGGTCGATGAAC
>SLQH01000400.1 GCA_007131555.1 Planctomycetota bacterium
TGCGCCAAAAAAGACACCCGCCTGAGCAGTCATTTTGGTGGATCCTATACCATATCCATGATTTCGTTGCTGTTCACTCGGCGCTCTTCAATCGCCGGGCCGGCACTCCACCCCACGTCTCGCCAGGGGGGATCGTGGTGCCGCCTCGCACCATAGAGCCGATGGTCACTACCGCCCCATTGCCGATGTGTACACCGGGAAGGATCTTGGCGCAGGCGCCAATCAGAACGTTGTCGCCAATCACGATGCGCGCCACATGCTCGCCATCCGGTTGCAAGAGATGGCCGGAGAATAGAGCATCCAGGCCGATAACACAATTGCGTCCGCACGATATCCAATGGACATCCATCGCTCGTCCGCCCATAAGAGTCCCTTTGCCCAGACGCATGCCAGACCATCGCGCAACCAGGGTGCGCACGGGGACTGGCAGGACATTGCTTACCAGCAGCGGCCATTGATGATAGCAGGCTAAAAGGCGATACCATTCGTAAAGGATCTTGAGGGAACCGGAGCGTGGTACCGGGCCATCAGGCATACGTTGTAAGCGGCTGATCAGCAGGCGTAGGATCAGAAAGATCATGACCAGATAGAGAATCAGGCCGATAGCCAACAGGATCAGCGGACGCCAATGACTATCCGGCGGATCCAGCCACCAGGCACCGCCGATGGCAATGGCTATGGCGAAGATCTCACTCGTCATCCAGGCCACGATTGCGAGCGTGGGCATCTGCACTTGGGCAACAGGCTGTTGGGGTAGTTGCATGGTCATCAGAGATATCCTATGAGCATTGCTGGTTCGTAACTACTCAGGCGGGTGTCGTTCTTGGCAAAAGAGCCGGCCCGGGAGCGCTGAGCTCCAGCTCGGCTGGTGAGAACACGCGCGCGCAGCGCGTTGTCTTCCGACCCTGTAACTACTGAGTGCCACAGACCATGATGTTCCACTGTGTCATCCGATGTCTTCCTTCGCGCCTTGGCGCCTTCGTGCCTTCCCTACCTTCTCCTCCCCAGCACACCGTTGACCGGCATACACCGTCCACGGATGTCAGAGCGCTCCATGCTGGGATAATGCCGTGACATCCGACAATAACAACGGCTATCGGCTGACGGGGTTTGCATCCGGTTCTTATCAAGGGAAGACACGAAGGGGGGAAGACACGATGACATGGAAGCATGCATCTCACGGGGGATCCTAAGTAGTTACGCTGGTTCATCGCCAACTGTCATCACTCGTCGAGGAGGGGGAGAGGCTGCCTCACGCGGCATCATGCATCCGATCGCGCACGCTCCGGGAGATGATGGCGGCGGCCTCGGCGGCGCCGCTGCACCGACAGGCGTCAGCGATGTAGCGTGAGGCACAACCGTGACCCTCGGTCAGCAGACGGGAGAGAGCTGCGCCCACCGCCGGCGCATCGGCCCTGGCCGGGCGCAGTACCTCGCCCAGTTCATGATGGCGAACGCGGGCAGCCACTGCGGGTTGTTCGAAGCACAAAGGAATGACCAGCAGCGGCTTGGCCGCCGCGATTGCATCGAGCACGGTATTGATGCCACCGTGGGTGATCACCGCATCAACCTGGCAGATCACCTGGGCCTGATCTGCCCACGCAACCGGGCGCACATGTTCCGGTAGACCGGCCAGCATGGCTGCGTCGAGCCGCCCGCCATGGGCCAGGATGACGTCACAACCGGCCAGCGCACAACCTTCGACCAAGGTTGTGAACAGTTCCTGGCGGTGGTGTTGCAGGCTGCCCAACGAAGCGAAGACCAGCCCCCTAGAGCCACGGCGCGCGGTCAAAGCGGCATTGGTGGCGGAGTCAGTGGCGGGGCGGCTGCGGCGCCAGGGTCCCGTGGAGATCAGCCGATCGACGGGCATACGACGCGGCAGATCGAAGGCCGCCGGGGTTTGGGCCAGTTCCAGCCATGGAGATCGGGCGAAGGCGCGTTCAGCCGCCGGACGTTCCTCCAGGCCCCAGTGCTGACGCCAGGCCTTGATGCGGTGCTGGTGGGGTCGGGCGAAACGCCAGTCAAGCCACCGGGTGAGCAATCGTTGACCGAGGCGCCCCAGCGCGGAATCAGCGGCGTGATCGACAATGATCGGCGGATGCCAGGGATCACGGTGCAGCGGCAATGCAGTGCAGATGACGGCGAACGGTACGCCAAGGGACTCAGCCACCGCCTGACCGGCTGGTTCCACCTGATCCACCAACACCAGATCGGGATCCCATCGTGCCACCACACTCTGGCCCTCACGACAGATCAGATCGCCATGGCGCTCGCCATCATCCAGCCAGGCGTGGACCGCCGCAAGGTTGGTCAGGCTGGCGATGGCCTCCTGCATCTGGCGGATGTGGCCTGGCGGATGACTGGTGGCACCAATCTCCAACACCGTGATATCCAGGTCGCCATGATGACGCCGCACATGAGCGGCTCCATCGGCGGTGGTCAGCAGGGCCAGTTCATGATCGTGCGCTTGCAAAGCGGCGGCCAGGGCCATGGCCGGATCAAGATGTCCTGGATAGGGCGGTAGGATCAGCAGGATGCGCATGAGGTCTCCTGGGGCTTGATGTGAATACTCGGATGATATTGGTACATTGCAGACAGGTTGTGGACCAGGAGCACCAAAACTGGGGTCCGGCCCAGAGCTGGATGACAGGTCGCCGCCGATCTGGACTGCTATCAGCAACGCTCAGCGATCAACGCTATGTTTAGGCAGCAAAGCTTTCAGCGACAGATTACGGATGGTGGCCCGGCCGTTGACCAATTGACATATCAGCGCCTTCGGCTGACCACGTTGCCATCCGTGTTGATGGACCGTGCCGGCGGTCTCAAAACGATGCTCATAGATGGGTACGTCACCGTCACGGCCGACCAGCACGAACCAGTCACGACTATGTACCCAGCCGTTGGCGTCCAGAGGTGTGGTCGCCGCAGTGGCCATCTCTGAAGCCGGCCGGGTAAGGGGTGGTAACACGTCGGGGGTCCATGAGTCAGCGCCAGTGACGGTCCAGAAGATGTCTCCGTTGTTCGAGATTCTGGTTTCAAACGTGATGACGAAGGCGGTGGGCAGTTCGTCAGGCAGATGCAATAGCGTCTGTATATCCGGCGAAGCGTTGAGGATGCGGTCTGCATGCTGGGGTGGCAGCAGATCCTCACCTGCGATCCATGCCTCGGGCTGCAGGGCGAAGCCATCCTGGGCATAACGTTGGCTGAAGTTGGGAAAGAAAATATCGTAGGCACCGGTGGTCTGCTCTGATGCAGATACCGGCACGATGGAATGATCGTTTGCTCGACCGTCCCCATCCTGGTGCAGCCATAAGAAACCTGTCACCCCGGCCGCCGCTGACAGGCTCAGCACCAGCATGAGTGGCCGACTGATGAGCGTGGTGTGACTCCCGGCTTGGCGAGCGACCTTGGTACTGGCCAAGGTGCGTAGACGACCAGATAGACCCCGTGGCATGACGATTTCACGAGGTGGGCCCAGGCACGCGATGGCCATGCTGTGACTGAGGGCCAAACGCCGCAGGCGGGGATGCTGACGCAGACGCTCTAGACCACGGCTGATCTGTTTGCGCACCACGTTCTCCTGCCGTTCCAGGGCCACGGCAATATCCGTCAAGGGCAGGCCGTCAAGAAAACGCAGGGTCAAGGGCAGGCGATAACACTCGGGCAGTTCTTGCAGGCGCCCCGGACCTGCTCATCCAGCTGGGGATCACGGTCGTTATCGATCGCAATCGGGGCGGGTCTGGTTCTGGTCACGTCATCCATCTCCGCGTGTTGAGTGAATTCACGATGTGAACGCCGTCTGGCTTTAGCACAGGCGTTGGTGATCGAACGCATCAACCACGCCCGGGGATGGGTCACGTCGTTCAGACGTCGCCCGGCGGCGAGCAGGTCGAGAAAGACCTGCTGGATGATGTCCTCGGCGTCTTCGGGCCGGGGCGCGGCGCGCCGCGCCAGGCAGAACGCCAAGCGCAGGTGACGATTGAACAACTCGGCCAGAGCCTCCTGACAGCCGTCATCGCGGAATCGTTTGAACAAATATTGGTCATCCGGTGATGCGTTGTGGTCGTCGATCGCCCCAGGATCATCGTACGGCATGTGAACCCTCTCATGCAACCGGAGTGGCAACGGCATGATCAAGGCCCAGGCTGATGCGATCAAGCAGCAGTCGGGTCTGGGTCGGCATGGCGTTCAGGTCGTGGCGATCGAAGGCATAGATGCCGCGCCGGCCACGATGATCGATCTCCGGTCCGAGGGGTCTGAGGGCGATGCCCAATTGATGCAGACGTTTGACCAGGGCCGAGCGCGAGAGAATGACGAAGGCGTCACAGTCGCTGTGCTCAAACATGGCGACAGCGGCATAGGCGAGCAAGCCGCCGATCTGGCCGAACCAGAGTCGGTCTTCCTGCCATTGAGCAATCAATCCTTGATCAGCGCACGCCATCACTTCTGGTGGCGGCTGGCCATGACGGCGAAAGCGTGGACGCACCGCCAGACGCGAAACCTCCCCTATCTGAGCATGATCAGCACAGAAGCGGCCGCAGTCGGCTGGCGAGATGTGTTCGAATATCGGCAGGGTCTCGCTGGTTCCTGAACAGGGCATGATGAAACGCACACTGCCCGCCACCAATCCACTAGCGCTGTGCCACACCAGGCTATGCCATGCATGCGCGTCGAACCGGTCGAATTCGGCGCAGTCGGGGAAGGCCTTGGCCTGTTCGTAACCCAATTCGTGGCAGTAGACCTCGAAGCGGACGCGCATCGATTCCGCTACGGCGCTCGGACTGGTGGCGCTGCTGACGCGGAAGTGGTCAAAGACGGCCGGGTCAAAAGGAACAGTCATGATCTCGTTCTCCTGGAGCCGCTGTTGGCTACAGGAGGACCATGCCCGCTACGGCGCGACCGGCGATTGGCGAGAATTCCACCTCCGTGTCACACTCACGACCCAGGGGCGTTGCCCCTGGGATCAGCCGGCTGCAGATGCGCGGGCGGCTGAAGGCCGTCTCGCCATCGCTTCGGGGTCGTGCCAAAGCGGCGCTTGAAGGCGTGACACAAGGCGGCAACCGACCCATAACCGCACCATTGAACATAGCCGGCATTCGCCGGCGATAGGGCGCGGTGTGGGCGCAAATGCATCTGCACCGCATCTCCGCGTTCAGATCTGGCCTGCTGTTCGGCAGTCGTAGCCTTTCCCTGATACA
>SLQH01000126.1 GCA_007131555.1 Planctomycetota bacterium
CTCGCCGGCCTGCCGATCCCGTCCTCGGTCAGCTCCCAATCCCTGGCCCCAGCCCTCACAGAACCGGCCGCCACCCATCGCCAGGACCTGCTGCTGGCCTATCGTGACTGCCAACGTGCCGTCAGCGACGGTCGCTACAAACTCATCCGCTATCTGGTGGACGACCAGCAGCGCGAACAATTGTTCGACCTCACTGCCGACCCCTGGGAGATGCACGACCTGATCGACGACCCGGCCCATGCCCAGACCCGTCAGACCTACGCCCAACGACTGGACGCCCTGCGCCGTCAGCATGAGCCCGGATTGACCGAGCAGGCTTAATCCTAGAAGCGGCAGTTAGGCTATGGACTGTGGGCATTAGAGGTGCTCCTCAAGCGGATATACGCAGCCAGAACCGGCTCACCTTCTGGATGAAAACCCGCATCTGTCTATATCTTCTTGTCCAGCAAGCCGACAGCCGGATTTATGCTGAAACAAACCTACCTCGCCCAAGGATCAGTGAGCAGCGATTGCACGAAAGGCACTGAGTCTTATACTGACATGGTGCTGCAGTCCCCCTCCACCGGCCACCGTTATCAGAGCGTCAGCGGCGACGAGAGCGCTTCTCATTACCATTGCTGCCCTGGGCAGCGTAGTGGTTCACAATTACCGCTGACCATCACCTTTGTGCCCGTGGCCCAGAGCCGGGCTGAAGACCTGATCACAGGTCTGGCCCCCCTGCACGCCGTGCAGCACGAACTGCTCGGCACCGTGGTGGATGCCGGTCCCTGCGACGACGGCGCTTTCATCGTCCACCGCGATCCACCGGGCATTGATCTGGGCCAGGCCTTGCGGGCCAAGCGCATCCGTACCGCCCCGCTGCTGGCCCTGTCCCTGATCGAAGACGCCTGTACCGTCTTGGGACATCTGGCAGAACACGACCTGTGTCACGGCGACCTGCGGTTGACCAGCCTGCGCCTGACACCGCACAAGCGGATCGGCATCTGCGCTCCGATGGGGCCGGTCCTCAACAGCATCTGCCCAGCAGCCCAACGGGGCCTGGAATGCATCGTCGATGCGGCTCCGGAACTGTTGTCGACACCTCCCGACAAGGCGACGATCGGCAGCGATGTGTATGCCTTGGGCGTCTGCCTGTTTCGTATGCTCAGCGCCGAACCGCTCTATGCCGCCGAGAGCCCCCAACAAGCCCTGGAGGCGGTGGTCGCCGGGCGTCATGATGCCCAACGCCGCCTGGGCGACTGTCCAAGCAACATCCGTGATCTGCTGTTGTGCTGCCTGGCCCCTGATCCGGTCCAACGCTATCCAGATCTGGAGGCCCTGGGCGCCGATCTGGCCGCAGTGCGCACCGGCAAGACCGGAGATCACGCCAAACGCATCAGCGACCGCCTGCCGACAGCCAAGGCCCCCCAGGAACGCCGTTTGGCCTCACGCTCCGACATCTTCAACGTCAGTGACATTGAACAGCATGTCGCCACCCAACAGCAGGCCTCTGCCCCAGCCGCCACCGCTTCATCGCAAGCCAAGGAAAAGATCCTGCGCGACATCAAGGTGGCCCGTGACAAGATGAGCGCATGGATCATCATGGGAGCCAAGGCGGCCTTCCCCAGGGCGATACTGGAAGCCCTGCTGCATGAGGCGGGGATCGTTCACGGTCATAACGACAGTGGCCTCGCTGATGCGACCAGACCGGCCGATCATCCCCGCAAGATCATTCTCGCTGAGGGCACTCCGCCCCGCCCCGGCGTGCCTGGCACCACGGTTCTGGGAGCCGCCATTGAAGGACTGGCCAAGACCGTGCAGATCACCATCAGCGATGACGCCATGCTGGTCGAGGCCTTCACCCCACCGGGCGAACCGATTGCCCGCCATCTGCTGACCAGCGCCCTCAACGAGGCCGAGGTCAGCAGCGGCCTGGATCACAGCGCCATCGATCGCCTCTGCGAACAAGGCAGCGACATCGGCTATACGGTGGTAGCCCGCGGCGTGGAGGCCCGTTCCGGCAGCCCGGGACGATTCGAGATGTTGATTGAAGAGGCTGACGACGGGGTCTTCACAGTCGTTGCCAGCGGCGATCGCCTCGGCCGTTGGATTGCCGAAGGGCCCAGCTTTCCCGGCCTGGATGTCCATGGCCGGGAAATCCCACCGCCCCAGACGGACAGTCGCGATCCTGGTGAATACGCGGGAGAAGGCACCCGCTTGGTCCGCCTCGCCGATGGCCTCTACCTGCTTGCCGAGGTCGCCGGGGCAGTGCAGATCATGGCCGATGGAGCCCTGCGGGTATTGCCCCAACAGATCATCGAACGATCCATCACCAGCGATGAAGGAGCCCTGGAGACTGACGAACTGCTGCTCATCCATGGCTCGGTGGGCGACGGAGCGATCATCAAGGCCAGCGCCGACTGCACCATCATCGGCGATGTCGGCAACGCCTGCTTGGAGGTCGGGGGCCGCCTGCTGGTGACCGGCACCATCAGATCCGGCGATGCCGCAATCACCGTCGCCGGAACGGTCCAGGCGGCATCAATCACCAATCGCCAGGTGATCTGTGGAGGCCTCGACGTCACCGGCCTGCTTGATCGCGGGCGCATCGTCTCCATCGGAGATGTACGCGTCGGCACCGTACGCGGCGCCGAGATCGTCGCCGCCGGCAGCATCCAGGTTGAGACCGCCGGCGGCGACCGTCAACCAACCCTGCTGTGGGCCGGTCACCACGCACCCAATGCCGCTCAACGCGACATCGCCCACCTGGACGAACAACGCATCCGCACTGAGCGCCGCCGCCTGTCGGCTGAGAAGCGTCGCTCTCAGGGCGAAATGCAACGGCAGCGCCTGCGCGTCGATATGTACGCCGTCTCCGGCTACGTCCGCGAAGACGTCAAGATCGACATGGAACGGCGCCTGCAATGGCTCAACCGCCGCTCAAGCGACCTTGAGCGCGACATGGAGCACTCGCGTCAGATCCTGTTGGCCAAGCGTGGCGATGTCACCAGTCTGGAGATGGAAAGCGAAGACGACAACGCCACCATCACCGTCACGGTCCGGGCCCATGCCGCCACCACCATGCAGGTTGCCGCCTTTGCCCCCACCGCACTCGACCGCGATCACGACGGCCTGTGCTATCGTCGTGGCATCATTGAGGAGGCCTCGCCACCGTGAGGCGACCATGACCCCGGTCCCCGACCTGAGTCGCCCGGCCCCTGAGGTGGCCCCCCTCCTGATCGGCTGCCGCCTGGCCGCCGGTCGGGTGATCGGCCGCATCACCGAGGTCGAGGCCTACCACGGCGAGGACGACCGCGCCTGTCATGCCCATCGTGGCCGCACTCCACGCAGCGCCGGACTGTACGCCGCCCCGGGCACCCTCTACGTCTATCTCTGCTACGGCATGCATCACCTGCTCAACCTGGTCTGTGATGAGCCGTCGATCCCCAGCGCCGTGCTGATCCGGGGCCTGATCATCACCCACGGCCTCGATGAGGCGCGCCGCCGCCGAGGCCAGCCCAAGGCTGCCGCCGCCCGCCTGACCAACGGCCCCGGCAAGGTCGCCCAGGCCCTGGGGCTGGACAAGACGGCCCACGCCACCCGCCTGGGCCAGCGCGGCTGCCCCCTGCGCCTGCTGCCCGGCGATGGCCCCAGCCCCCGACTGCTGTGCGGCCCCCGGATCGGCGTCGACTACGCCGGACCCCACTGGGCCACCATGCCCTGGCGCTGGTGGGAGGAGGGCTATGCCGCAGTGCGCGAAGCTGGCGCTCGCCAAACCACAGCCTGACCCGGTCAATGTGACCGATATAAAATCCTGACGACCCGTAACGGCGCTCTCACCATCGCACGCCCAGCCGTTCCAACAGCATCTGGTGTCCGGCCAGGCGCTGCTGGAAGCCGTCGGGGTGCCGATGTCCGGCCGCCGACCACAGGGCCTCGGCGATGGCGCAGGCGCGGGGGAAGGCCATGTGATCAAGACGGTCCCGGGTGGGAATGTACTCTGTCCATAGTTGACATTGGCCACCCAACACCCGGGCTGCGGCTGGCGTGCCACGCAGGGCGGCCGGCAGAGGCTCCCAGGCGACGCAGTCCGCCAGGGTGAGAGCCGTGCCGGGGGCGACGGGGTCGCCCTCCAGGCGCTCATCCACGGCCTGGGCGTAGTCGAGGTAGGTCGGGCGCACCGGCGCCATCACCACGTCGAAGCCCGCCTGCGCCGCCGCCACACCGTGGCGTTCATCCCGCCAAGCCATCACCGTGCTGCCAGCCGGCAGGGCGACGCCAGAGCGCTCGTGGATCTCGTCCCAGCCAACCAGACGCCGACCGCGGGCCGTCAGCCAGGCGGCGCAGTGGCTGGTCCACAGATGCTGGAGGTCGGCCACCCCGCCGCCGTGCTGTCGGGCCACGGCCTGGGCCGCCGGGCTGGCCTGCCATTCATCAAGCGGCACCTCGTCACCGCCCAGATGGATCCAGGCCGATGGGAACAGGTCCAGGACCTCATGCAACACCTCCTCGACGAATGAGAAGGTGGCCGGCTCACAGTTGAGGATCTGGGTCGAGACACCCCAGGTCTGACGGACCGCAGGCGGGTACTGACCATTGCCCAGGTCTGGATAGGCGGCGATGGCCGCCTGCATGTGACCGGGCAGATCCACCTCCGGCACCACGGTGATGCCCAGACGGGCGGCATGGGCGACGACCCGGCGGATGTCGTCGCTGGAATAACTGCCGCCGTAGGGCCGGCCGTCATACCCGGCGACGGTGTGGTGATAGTGTCCGACCTTGGTCTGGGCGCGCCAGGCGCCAACGGTGGTCAAGCGCGGCCGTGACGGCACCGGCAGGCGCCAACCCTGGTCGTCGGTGAGATGCCAATGGAATATATTGAAACGGTGCAGGGCCATGAGATCAAGCAGACGGCAGACCTCGCCAGGACCGAAGAAATGCCGGGCCACATCAAGCATCAGGCCCCGCCAGGAGAAGCGTGGCTGATCGTTGATCATCAGGGCTGGCAGATCAGCGCCGTAGACGGCCAGCAGCTGGCGCAGGACCTGGACCCCATGACGCAGGCCACGCTGGTCGCGGGCCACGATCCGGGCGACGTCCTCCGACAACAACAGTTCGTAGCCCTCTGGGCCGAGGTCATGACGGGTGTCGTCCTCGACCAAGGCGACAGCCTCACAACCCCCCGGCTGGCCATCACCTCCATGTCCCGCCAAC
>SLQH01000076.1 GCA_007131555.1 Planctomycetota bacterium
ATGGAGGAAGGCCTGCGCTTCGCCATTCGCGAGGGTGGTCGGACCGTCGGCTCGGGCGTGATCAGCAAGATTCTTGAGTAATACATCGGCAGCATCGGACGGCCCCAGGGCCGTCCGATGGCTGTGTTGAAAGGGTTTGACGATGGCCAAGGAAAAACGTGAGCATGTCATGATGGTATGCTCTGAGACTGGCGATATCAATTATTACACCAGCCGTTCACGGTTGGGCCAGAAGCTTGAGATGATGAAGTACAGCCCCCGCCTGCGTCGACGGACCCTGCACAAGGAGAAGCGTCGCAAGTAGGTCTGGTTCGTCATCGTGTCCCGGATCGAAACGATCCGGGATCCATACGGGAATAGCTCAGTTGGTAGAGCAGCTGATTCCAAATCAGCCGGTCGGGGGTTCGAGTCCCTCTTCCCGTGCATTATCCACCATAACCGGCAGGTCGAGAACCTCATGTTCTATCGTTGGCCCCAAGGCCGCATTATCCGAACCATCACCATGGCTGTTGCGACCCTCATTGCAGCAGACTTCGGTTGGAGCGCCTACGAGATGTGGATGGGCGTTCGCGATGGTACCGTGGTTGACTTGATCAACGCCATCCTGCTGACCGTTCTCGGGACAGCCTCCCTGCTGAGCGGGGTCATCTTTGCCGGAATATATCCGCGTAGCGCCCAGTTCCTGATCGAGGTCGAGAAGGAGATGACCAAGGTGGATTGGCCGGACCGCCCCACGGTGATCCGCTCAACCATCGTCATCTCCATCATGACCGCAGTGTTGGCCACCTTGATCTTCCTGGTCGACTCCTTGAACTATGTCGTCTTCATTGAGGGGTTGTTCCGGATGTTTACCGGAGGTCAGGCATGACAAAACGTTGGTACGTGGTCAAGGCGGTGTCTGGGCGTGAAGACAAGTGCCGCGAGCAGATAGAGTACAAGATCCGCCAGGCTGGCTTGCAGGATCATCTGGATCAGCTGCTCATTCCGGTCGAACATGTCACCGAGGTCAAGCGCGGCAAGCGGGTGACTAGCAAGCACAAACTCTATCCCGGCTACATCTATGCCTTGATGCAGGCTGAGCAGGCGGTGCTCGATACCATTCGCAGCGTCGACGGCGTCACGGGTTTTCTTGGCGCTGATCCCTCGCTGCCTGATGCGCTCACCACTGAAGAGGCAGACCGCATCATCAAGATCAGCACGGCCGCCACTCCCGATGAGCAGCGGGCCGCGATTGTCCAGATCCCCTACGAACTGGGCGACAAGGTCAAGGTGCGAGAGGGCACCTTCGCTGGTATGGACGGGGTCATTGATGACATCAATGCTCCCAAGGGCATCTTGCGGGTGCTCATCACGGTGTTTGGCCGACAAACGCCGATCGAACTGGAAGTCTGGCAGGTGGAGGAACTGAGCTGACCTGAGCGCAGCTCGCAACACACGGGGGAGGGCCACCACCTGGGTCCGTTCACCCCGCATAAGGTGCATACGATATGGCCAAGAAGAAGGAAGTCGTCGGGACGATCAAATTGCAGATCACCGGCGGTAGCGCAACTCCGGCGCCGCCCGTGGGTCCGGCCCTGGGCGCGCGTGGTGTCAACATCGGCGAGTTCGTCAAGCGCTTCAACGATGCCACCGCCAGTCGGCGGGGAGATGTCGTGCCGGTGGTGATCTCGGTCTACAAGGACAAGAGCTTTGATTTCATCCTCCGTGAGGCTCCGGTCTCAGAGATGATCAAGAAGGCCGCCGGGATCAGCAAGGGTTCGGCGACTCCGAATCTGTTGTCGACCCATGCCACCATCACCCGTGATCAGGTGCGCGAGATCGCAACGCGTAAGCTGGGTGAGTTGACCGCCCACAGCATTGACGCGGCCATGACCATCGTTGAGGGCACTGCCCGTACGATGTCGGTCAAGATCGCCGACTAGCAGGTCAGCCGTCTCCAATCACAACAGTGGGAGATGCTCCCGACCATGGTCGGGTCACATCGCCAGAACCACAGAAGGAATTTCCCATGGCACATCGCAGCAAGCGGTACCGCAGTCTGATCGAAAAGGTACCGAGCGAACCGCAGCCCATCAGCACAGCGGCGAATCTAGTCAAGGAGTTTGCCTCGGCAAAGTTCACCGAGAGCGTCGATGTGGTGATCCGTCTCAACATCGACACCCGCAAGGCCGACCAGGCTGTGCGCGGCAGCTTCAGCCTCCCGCATGGCACCGGCAAGACGGTCCGGGTGGTGGTGTTCGTCGATGATCCTGATCAGGCGGCCGCCTGTCTGGAAGCGGGCGCTGACAAGGCCGGTGGTGAGGAGCTGGTTCAGGAGGTCCAGGGTGGCTTCATGGATTTTGATGTCGCCATCGCTTCGCCGCGCATGATGCGTCATGTTGGTCGCCTGGGTCGGGTGCTGGGGCCACGTGGTCTGATGCCCACTCCCAAGGCTGGTACGGTGACCGATGACGTCGTGACGGCCACCCGCGAGTTCAAGGGCGGCAAGATCGAGTTCCGGGCCGACAGCGCCGGTAACGTTCATGTGCCGGTTGGTTTGGTCACCTTTGAGGCCGCGCAGCTGGCCGACAATGTCGAAGCCCTGCTGCGCCACCTGCGCGAAGTGCGGCCGCCGACCGTCAAGGGCGAATTCGTCGTCGGCATCAGCCTTTCGTCCACCATGGGTCCGGGCGTCCGGGTCGCCATCTGACCAGAACGTGACCAACAGTCTCAGGCATAGAGAAGAGGTGCGGCATGCCAAGTCTTATCAATGAACTGGCCCTGATGGAACTCAAGCGGATGGTGGATGCGTCCTCATCCCTGGTGCTGATCGATGCGGCTGGCCTCAAGGCCGCTGACAGTCTGGCCCTGCGCCGTCGGCTGTTTGATGTCGGGGCCACCATGCGGGTTGCCAAGGCCCGTCTGGTGCGTCGGGCCCTGAGTGCCGAAGCAGCGGCTCTGGCCGATGGTTCCGGGTCTCTGGGTCTGGTCTGCGGCGAGGATATCGCTGCTGCTGCCAAGATCATCCGGGAGTTGGCCAAGGAAGAGAAGCTGGCAGTGCGGGGGGGGCTCTGCGAAGGCGCAGCCCTTGATGCCAGTGGCGCCTTGCGTCTGGCCGATCTGCCATCCAGGCATGAAGCCCAGGCCCTGGTGGTGCGGGCCATCCGGATGCCGCTGGTGCGTCTGGCTCGTCTGCTCAAGACCCCGTATCGTCGTCTGGGGCGTGCCGTGGCCGCCCGCAAGGAGCAATTGGAAGAGGGTTCATAAGAGGATTCTCGCAGAGGTGGTCGTCATCGATCGTATATCGTGGGGATGTGCGGTCAGCGTGGCCATCTTAAAGACATCATCGTAGACCACCCCACATCGTGTTCTTCATCAGAACAAGGAGTTGTATCATGAGCGAAGCTCAAGTCAGCGACAAGCTCGCATCCATCGTCAGCGCCATCGAAGGCCTGACCGTCGTCGAGCTGGTTGAGCTGGTCGATGCCCTCAAGGACAAGCTGGGCCTGTCCGACGCCGACCTGCAGGGCGGCGGCGGCGTGGTCATGGCTGCCCCCGGTGCTGCCGGTGGTGATGCTGGGGGTGACGAGGAACCGACCGAGTTCAATGTCACCCTCAAGACCGATGGCGGCAACAAGATCGCCTGCATCAAGGTGGTTCGGGCCATCACCGGCCAGGGCCTGGCCGATGCCAAGAAGTTCGTTGAGGGCGTGCCCCAGGTCCTCAAGGAAGGCGCCTCCAAGGAAGAGGTCGATGATATCAAGAAGCAGTTCGCCGAGATCGGCGCCGAACTCGAGATCAAGGGCGTCTAGGAGTTTGTGAGGGATAGCAGCCGAGCATGGCGACAAACAGTGTGGGGTCATTGATGTTACATCAACAACGCAGTCGTAGCCCAGGCTACGGCGGGTATTGAGAGCGACATCATGACCCCCACAGCCAAGCCATGTGACGTGTCAGCCTATTCATTACGGGTTCCTAGACAGCGATCTGGGGCAGGGACAGTCCTGCCCTGGTTGGCAACCCAGCTGGCCGTGCCTGCTGGGTTGCTTGCGCGAGCCCCATGAGGCATTAGCCTACTGGGCTCAATTCACCGCGTCACGCAGGCTGGTCGGCCCTGTGATCCCCAGGATCAGGGTGCAGGTCGACGGTACCGCAAGCGTACCAGGAGGATTCATGCAGGTCAGGCAATACGGCAAGGTCAATGAAATCGTTCCTGTCCCCAATCTCACCGATCTGCAGTCAAGCAGCTACGATGCCTTTTTGGATCCCAATGCGCCGATTGACGATAATGGGATCAAGCAGCGCATCGGTGATATCTTTGAGGAGTTCTTTCCGGTTGCCGGTTTTGAGGACAAGATCGTGGTGTCCTACCACGGCTATTCCTTCAGTCCGCCCCAGCATAACGAGCAGGAGTGCCGTGATCTGGGTCAGACCTTCCAGCGCGGCCTGAAGCTGAAGATCCGGGTCCAGGGCGAGGCTCTGGGCGACAACGTCCTTGAAGAGGATGTCCACATCGCCTACCTGCCGATCCGTATCGGCGGCGGTGAGTTCATCGTCAATGGTTCCGAGCGGACCATCGTCACCCAGATCCAACGATCGCCGGGTGTTGATTTCGCCTGTGAACGGGCCACTACCGGTCGCCGTGGCTTCACCTATTCTTGCCGTATCATCCCTGAGCGCGGTTCGTGGATCCAGGTTGAGACCACCTCCAAGGACATCCTCCAGATCAAGATCGACAAGAGCCACAAGGTGGCGGCCACCACCTTCCTGCGGGCCCTGTCGGCTGAACATGGCAGCACCCCGCAGATCCTGCGCCGCTTCTTCGAGACCGAGGTCGTCAAGCTGTCCTCAAAGACGGCCAAGGACAAGGTCGTTGGTCGTATCCTGGTCGAGAACGTCCTTGATCCGGAAGGCGAAGAACCGCTGGCCTGCGCCTGCGAGGAACTGGCCGAAAGCACCTTCGAGACCCTGCGCGGTCTGTCCGTGCCATCGGTCGAGGTCATCACCTCAACCGTCAAGACTGACGACGTCCTCCTCAACACCCTGCGCGAGGACGAGGCCGACAGCCACGAGGAGGCTCTGGTCCGCATCTACCGCCGTCTGCGGCCCGGTAATCCGGCCGATGAGCAGAAGGTGCGGGAACTGTTCCACGAGCGCTTCCAGAGCCCCAGTCGCTACAACCTCGGCCCGGTTGGCCGTTTC
>SLQH01000186.1 GCA_007131555.1 Planctomycetota bacterium
CCTTGGCGACGCTGTGAGGGTCGTCAATGCGTCCTGAGCTGATGACCACCAAGACCCGGTCGCCAGGGCCGTGAGGATCGGCAGTGAAGACCTCAAGAGCGTTGCGCAGGGCCGCTCCCAGGACTGTGCGCTGATCGTGAGGGGGTGTGAACAGTTCTGGTCGGCAGTCATCGAGCAGGAAGGCGACGGCGGCAGGATCGTCGCTGGGCGGGCAGAGATTGACGGCCATTCCGGCATAGGGCACCAGGGCCACCCGGTGTTCCGGAGCGGCGTTGAGCAGGTTCGCAATCACAGCTCGACCACGCGCAGTGAGGTCGTGTTCCTGGGCCGTTGGTCCACAATCAATCACCACGACCACCGTGGCGCCAGCCTGGATGATCGGGGTTGCCACCGGCAGTCCTTGCGGACGGGCCAGGGCGATAATGCCCAGCCCCACGCAGAGTGTCTGTAGGATCAGGCGCCAGGTCTGACAATGGCGGCGCTGATCAGTGGTCAGAGCGGCCACGCCGACACCGATGCTGGCCTGCCGACGATATTGACGGCGACTCAACAGATGATGAGCGATCAACAGCAGGATCGGGACTGCCAGCAACCAGAGCAGATGGGGGTGTGCCCAGGTCATCAACAGACCCCCCGCCAGCGAGGCTCCAAGGCCACGGCCAGACTGATCAACATCACAGCGATGACCAACGGCAGGCGATGTCGATCAGCAAAGGCCGGACGGGTCAGCAGGGGGGCAGCGACCGGATCAAGATCCTCAATACGTTGTAGGATGGCCTGCAATGCGGCTGGGTCATCGGCATGGGCGCTGATGCCACCGCCGGCCCGGGCGATGGCATCAAGACGTTGGGGATCAGGCAGCATCCCGCCGCTGATCGGAATGCGACGGCTGTAGCCGAAGGCGAACAGGGCCTCCGGATCACTCATGCTGCCATTGCGATCGCCAACGCCGACGGCATGGACCTGAACGCCGGCACCGGCAGCTCCGGCAGCGATGGGTAGCGGGTCGATCCACTGTTCGATCTGCGGGGTATCGCGGCCATCGGTGATGATGACGATGCTGCGGCCAGCACGTGATGGCCCGGTCAGGTCGATGAGACGGCGGAGGGCGATGCCCAGTCCCAGACCGATGTTGGTGCCGTCTCCGAGGATGTTATAGGGCTGCCAGCGGTGCATGACCCGTTGCCACAGGCGCAATTGCTGGTCCACGCTGCGCTCGACCACCGCCTCCACCAGATCATGGTCATGGCTGGGGATGGTGATCGTCACGGCATCGCCGGCAAACAGGACCACGCCGATGCGGTCGTGATGGCGGCGGCGGATCAGATCACGGGCAGCGATGCCTACGGCCTCTAAGCGGGTGATCATCTGGCCGTCTGCATCGCTCATGTCATCGGCAATCATCGACAGCGAGACATCGATCACCAGCATCACATCGCGGCCATGCCGCTCATCGGTAATGACTTCATAATGACCATATTGGGGACGGGCCAGAGCCAGGATCAGGGCTCCCAGACCCAATACCAGGACCAGACGATGCCACAGTGGTCCTCGCGATCGCTCCAGGCATGTGGCTGCCAGGGCATAGGCTCCGTAGGCCACGCCGCCGCGTTGGCGCGGCCACAGCAACAACAGTGGCAGGACGACCAGCAGCCACAGGGCCGCCGGATGCTGCCAACGCATATGGGCGGTGAGCAGTTCATCCATGGTCGTCACCGATGTCGTGCCCACCAGCGGCGGCAGTGAGTGATCTGACCCAGGCCCGGATGTCTTCAGCCAAGACATCAATGCTCTGCGGCGTTGGTTCGACGGCCTGCCAGCACAGGCGTTCGGTTCGCGCTAGGATATCGTCCAGCTCCGCGATCTGGGTGTGGTTCAGATGGCCGGCACAGTGGCCCATGGTCTCCTGCACGGTAGCCCCGACGCCATCAAAGATCCAGCGCCGGCCGCAGAAGTGGCGTAGGGCGGCGGATATCCGCACGGCAGCCGGACGCGGTTGCCCAGGCAGGTTGTGGAGGGCCTGCAACAGTTCTTCGAGCGGTCGGATGAACAGTGGCGCGGCTGCTGGGCGACGGTGCCGGCTCCAGGCGATCCCGACTGCCACCGCCACCACAAGCATGCTGATCACGATGATCGGCCAGAGAGCCCTCGGTGCCGCTGGCTCCGGCCACCATAGCAGAGGGGCACAGAGTTGTGGAAGCGGGGCCTGTGGTCCGACCGCGATGGTCAGGGCTTCAGCACTAAGCAGGCGTTGACCATCCGGAGCTTCCAGCGCCAGCTGGGCGGCTGGGATCTGCCACAATCCCTGCTGGGGTGGCATCACATCCACCTGCCAACGCATGGTGACAGCATTCGCCGAACGATGTCGGCTGGGGGGCGGGGCAGCGATGATGCCCTCCAGATGCCGGCGCGGATCGGCCACCAGGGCTTCATCCTGGGGCCATGAGCTCGGCCACCTGGCCTCGAAGACCACCTGCACGCTGTGACCGTCATCCACCTGGGCTGGCAGGGCCTGGGCCGTGAAGACCGCCTCCTCAGCCGTCATCAGCATGCTGGGCGCTACCAGCACAAGAAGGAAAAGCAGGCTGCTACGCATGGCGCCGCCGATGGGTCAGGGCCCGATGCAAGGTGGCGAAGCAGTCATCCTCGGTGCCGATATCAATCAGATCGCACCTGGCGGCAGTGAAGGCATCGCTGACCCGCTGACGCTGGGCCTGATCGGCCAGGCGATAACGATCAGCCGCTGCCGGACCGCCCACGAATACCTGTTCGTCCCGGCTTTCAGGGTCACGCAATACCAGCGGAGCGCGCGCCATCGGCAACTGGCGCTCGCCGGGATCGTCGATCCGCAGGCCGATGATCTCATGGCGCCGCGCGACCCGGCGCAGGGTGCTGGCGAACTCGATCTCGTCGCGCAGATAATCTGAGATCACAACGCAGAGGGTCCGCCGGGGTTGGGTACGGTACAATTCCTCAAGAGCCAGGGTCAGACATGTCGCATCAGCACTGGCCTGGGCCGCCAGACAACTGCGCAGGATATGCATGATATGGCCGCGCCCGCTGCGACAGGGCAGATGGAGCAGGCGACGGTTGGAGAAGGTTGTCAGGCCCAACAGGTCACGGTTGCGCAGGGCCACCACGCCGATGATGGCCGCAGCTTCGGCGGCGGTCTGGAGCTTGTTGCGGAGACTCTGACCAGGTATGGACCCGAAGCACATCGAACCGGAGACATCCAGGATCAGACGACAGATCCGGGCTCGTTCCTCACGATACACCTTGACGTAGGCCCGCTGGCCGGCGCTGCGGGCGGTCACGTTCCAGTCGATATGGCGGATATCGTCGCCGGGGTGGTAGTCACGTAGTTCCTCGAACTCCATGCCCTGGCCCCGGACCATGGCCCGGTAGGCTCCCAGCATCAGGGCATCAACCTGCCGCTCGCTGCGCAGTTCCAGACGGCGCACCTGACGCAGGATGGCAGTCAGATCGGTGGCAGTGGAGGACATGGTAGGCGGACTCGCGCAAGCAGGACACATCAGGGAACCGGGATGTGGTCCAACAAGCGGCCCAACACCTGGTCGATATCAAGGCCTTCTGCTTCGGCCTCGTAGCTGAGGATCAGGCGGTGGCGCAAAACATCCCCGGCCACAGCCTTGATGTCGTGGGGAGTGACAAAGTCACGTCCGGCAAGCAGGGCCTCGGCCCGGGCGCAGCGGGCCAGGGCGATGGTCGCTCGGGGGCTGGCGCCATTTTCGATCAGGGGGGCCAGTTCGAGGCCGCTGGCGGCGGGGTCGCGGGTGGCCCGCACCAGGGTCACGCAGTAGTCGCGCAGGCGGGCGTCAAGATGAACAGCGGCGCAGGCCAGCCGAGCCTGCTCCAGACCCTGGAGATCCAGCACCGGGCTGATGTCCGGGACCTGTCCATCAAGGTCGCGGTCAAGTATCTCGCGCTCCTCGCCAGCCCCCGGATAAGTGACCCGGACCTTCATCAGGAAACGATCGGTCTGGGCTTCCGGCAGGGGATAGGTGCCCTCATGCTCCAGGGGATTCTGGGTGGCCAGAACCAGGAAGGGCTGGGGCAGGGGGATGCTCTCGTCACCGATGGTCACCTGGCGCTCCTGCATGGCCTCCAGGAGGGCCGATTGGACCTTGGCCGGGGCCCGGTTGATCTCATCGGCCAGCAGCAGTTGGGCGAAGACCGGCCCACGATGGGTGCGGAAGTGGCCGTCCTCGAAGATCCGGGTGCCGATGATGTCGGCCGGCAGCAGGTCGGGGGTGAACTGGATGCGCCGGAAGCTGGCCTGCAAGGCCCTGGCCAGACAGGCGATGGCCGTGGTCTTGGCCAGACCGGGCACGCCCTCCAGTAGCAGATGACCATCGCAGAGCAGGCCGGTGAGCAGGCGCCGGATCAGGGCCTGTTGTCCGACGATGACCTTGGCGATCTCGCGCTCAACCGCCCGCAGGGGGGCGGTGGCGGCATTGTCGCCATGGTTGCCCTGATCATTATCTGGTTCCATCTCGTGACTCTGCCCCTGGGCCACGACATGCAATCCCTGGTCCGTGACCGGGATGCTGCCTGAGGCACACTGGGCGGGCGCCGTGGCGAGCAGGCGGGCTGAAGGGCATCTCGAACAGCCTCCCCGGGAGCGCCAGTCTCCTGACTGGCCCTGAACAACACGGGCTACACGCTGTTCGCGGGTACGCCCGCGATATGATGATATGATGTAGGAGCTGGGTCTCGTGAAAACGCTGTGCTGATCAGCCCCGGATAGTTGTCTTCGTGGATCCCTTCGTGCTCTTCGTGTCCTTCGTGGTAAAAAATCAGATTCCTGCTCTTAAAGCCCTGTTGGTCAGGACCCCATGTCACATATGTCATCACGTTCCGCCTGATCTGATTTCAGGTCTGATTTCACCACGAAGGACACGAAGGAAGAGCCAGACTATGCGAAGCTCGGTAGTCATTGACGATGAGACAGTGGAGTGCTCCAACTGCCGATCCCGAGAATACGCCGTGATCTGGTTGTTTTGTTCAGGCTGAATCCGGACTTCTTCGTGAGACAACTTCTCACAAGGAGTCGCTATGAAGACACCATCATTGGCCGACCCAACGTCACTAGCGCACGCTCGCAGGAGGTGGAGTTCGGCCGAAAAGGCCA
>SLQH01000042.1 GCA_007131555.1 Planctomycetota bacterium
AACTACCTCAACAGCCAGGGCGTACACAACATCTACTTTGTCAGCCAGTAGGGGCGTTGGTGTTCAGTAACGGTGTCCCCAAGCCACCGATCTCGAGCTGGCCATTCATCATGCTATTGCGCCCCTTCAGGGCTCGGTGATGATACGTGGCCTTTACTCAGGGCGTTGCCCTGGGCTGTTTCATGACGCCCCTTCGGGGCTGAAGCACAGTGGTCCAGGCGATCTTTGGGCAGTCATGGGGCGCTTTGTAGGCGCTACAGCACTCCCTCTTCATCCTCGATCATTAGCCCCAAGGGGGCGAGATGAGATAGCCCAGGGCAACGCCCTGGGTACGAAGGTGTATTGTTCATCACCGCCCTGAAGGGGCGGAACCATGACATGCGGTAACGAGTGAGGCCCAGTTCTTCTCAATCGCCGTGTAAAAGTCCCAAGGATCAGGTGTTGCTGAACGCCATTGCCAGTAGGGGCGTTACGCCAGCACCTGGGCCAACAGCAGGGCCACGGGGATGTTGGGGAGGATGGCGTCGTAGATGTCGAGGAAGCCGCCGAAGCCGGGGACGGCGGTGCTGCTGTCCTTGACCGATCCTGAGCGCTTGAGGCAGCTTTCGGCCAGGTCGCCCAGCATGCCGACGGGGGCGATGATCAGGCCGCAGACCAGAGGCTGCCACCAGCCGGAGAAGGGGCCGCTGATGGTGGCCGACCAGGGGACGCCGACCAGGTAGACGCTCAGGTAGGCGGCGCCGATGCCACCGAGAATCCCGCAGGCGGCCCCTTCCCAGGTCTTGCCGGGGCTTAGGCGGGGGGCCATCTTGTGACGCCCAAAGCTGCGACCACCAAAGAAGGCGCTGGTGTCGCCGATCTTGCAGATGGCCAGGGTCATGAGCAGGATCTGGGCTCCTCGGGGTGGGCCGCCGCCATCATGGGCCAGCACCACCCACAGGTGCATGCACCAGCCGATGTAGAGCAGGCCCAGGAGGGTGGCGGCGAGGTCGCGGAAGAAGCGTTCGGTGGGGTGGCGCATCTGGGCCAGGGCGCTCAGGACCAGGATCAGGCCCAGGGCCAGGCTGCCGCCGGCGGGGCCAAGATAGACGCCGATGGTTGGTATGGCGACGGCCAGCAGGGCCAGATTGCCGAACAGCAGTGACCGGCGGCTGATGTGCAGGTCGGCGTTGGCGGCCAGGACCGGCAGTTCCCAGGAGGCTGTCAGGGTGATGATCAGGGCCACCAGCAGGGCGCCCCAGTGACCGCCCCAACCGATATCGGCTGCCAGGGCGATGATGGTCGCCAGGGCCAGGGTGGGGCCGATGATGAGGCGGCGGCGTAACTCTGCCTGCATAGGTGACCAGACTAGGGGGCGCGCCCGCACAATCCATCGCCAAGCCCGCAAGGCTCGCGGTTGCCTTGATCCGTCGCCGCCTATGCTGCCCTTCCCATTGG
The DNA here is from genome assembly GCA_007131555.1 of Planctomycetota bacterium. Classification (GTDB taxonomy): domain Bacteria; phylum Planctomycetota; class UBA11346; order UBA11346; family UBA11346; genus SLQH01. Next base: position 1,438 of record SLQH01000042.1, read on the forward strand.
TATCAGCGGCAGGGGGAGGACCGGGCATGGCACGTATCCTGGAAGACGATGGACTGACCTTCGACGATCTGCTGCTGACTCCCTTGGAGAGCGCGGTCATTCCCAATGAGGTCGATATCCGCTGTCGCTTGACCAAGCGCATCACCCTCAACATTCCCCTGTTGTCGGCGGCCATGGATACGGTCACCGAGCATCGTCAGGCCATCACCCTGGCTCAGCTCGGTGGCCTGGGAGTCATCCACAAGAACCTCAGCATCGAAGAACAGGCTCGCGAGGTCGAGAAGGTCAAGCGCTCGGAGAACGGGGTCATCACCGATCCCAAGTCCCTGGGTCTGGATGCCACCGTGGGCGATGCCCGGGCCCTGATGGAGCTGCATCACATCTCCGGCCTGCCGGTGCTGGAGGGGAGCACTGTCCACGGTCTGGTGACCCGACGTGACCTCAAGTACCATCGCGATCCGGCGACCCCCATCGTCAATGTCATGACCACCAATCTGGTCACCGCCGCGCCGGACATCCCCCTCGAACAGGCCCGTGACATGATGTATGCGGCCAAGATCGAGAAGTTGGTCCTGCTCCATGACGATCGTCAGCTGGCCGGCCTGATCACCCTCAAAGACCTGGAACGCCAGGAGCAGTTCCCCCAGGCCAGCAAGGACGCCCGGGGCCGTCTGCGGGTCGGGGCGGCGGTTGGGGCCCTGGATTTTGACCGGGTTGCGGCCCTGGTCGCGGCTGGGGTCGACGTGGTGGTGGTCGACAGTGCCCATGGCCACAGCGCCAACATCATGGATACCGTGCGTGAAGTGAAGCGTCGCTTCGACATCGACGTCATCGCCGGCAACGTGGCCACTGCCGAGGGGGCCCGCGACCTGGCGGCGGCTGGGGCCGATGGCGTCAAGGTTGGCATCGGTCCGGGGTCGATCTGCACCACCCGTGTCATTGCCGGAGTCGGGGTGCCGCAGGTGACGGCGATCATGGAGGCGGCGGCGGCCCTCAAGGGCACCGAGGTCGGCCTGATCGCCGATGGCGGCATCAAGAACAGCGGTGATATCGCCAAGGCTCTGGCCGTGGGCGGTGATGTGGTGATGCTCGGGTCGCTGCTGGCCGGCACTGATGAAGCGCCGGGCGAGGTCATCATCTATCAGGGCCGCTCGTACAAGTCCTACCGTGGCATGGGCTCGATCGGGGCCATGCAGCGTGGTTCGGCTGATCGCTACTTCCAAGAGCGCACCGCCGAGAAGCTGGTGGCCGAGGGCATCGAGGGCATGGTGCCCAACCGTGGCTCCCTGGCCAACGTGGTGTGGCAGATGGTTGGCGGTCTCAAGGCCGCCATGGGGTATTGCGGGGCGGCGACCATCAGCGAATTGCAACGCCGTTCCTGTCTGCGCCGGATCACCGTCGCCGGTCTCAAGGAAAGCCATCCCCACGACGTGACCATCACCAAGGAAGCCCCCAACTATCGCCCCGAGTGATGGCGGCGCCCGCCGTGCATCCTCCCTGCCGCTGAAGGCCCCGCCGTGCAGCACGAAACCATCATCATCATTGATTTTGGCAGCCAGGTCACCCAGCTCATCGCCCGTCGGGTGCGCGAGGCCGGGGTCTACTGTGAGATCCTGCCCTGCACCACCCCGATCGACCAGCTCCTGGCCCGCCCGGCCAAGGGCTACATCCTCAGCGGTGGTCCGGCCTCGGTCCACGATGCCGACCATCCCCGGGTCGACCCGGCCCTGTTCGCTGCCGGCCTGCCGGTGTTGGGCATCTGCTACGGCCTTCAGGCCACGGCTGAGGCCCTGGGTGGCAGGGTGCTGCGCAGCGATGAACGCGAGTTCGGTCGCACGGCCATGACCTGCGATCCGGCCGCCGACCTGTTCCACGGCCTGGGGGCCCAGCAGGTGGTGTGGATGTCGCATGGCGACCAGGTCAGCGACCTGCCCGGAGCCCAGGTGATCGGCCACAGCCGGACCTGCCCGATGGCTGCCGTGCATCTGCCGGCCCAGCATTTCCACGGGGTCCAGTTCCATCCCGAGGTGGTCCACACCGAGAATGGCGGGGCCATCCTCCAGAACTGGCTCTACCGGATCTGCGCTTGTGCCGGTGACTGGCGCATGAGCGCCTTCGTCGATGAGCAGATCGCCCAGATCCGGGCCACGGTCGGCGAGGACCAGGTCCTGCTGGGCCTCAGCGGCGGGGTCGACTCCAGTGTTGCGGCGGTGTTGCTGCACCGGGCCATCGGCGATCAGTTGACCTGCGTGTTCGTCAACAACGGGGTCCTGCGCAAGGACGAGGCCGCCGGGGTCCAGGAGCTGTTCGCCGAGCACATCGGCCTGCGCCTAGTCTACGTCGATGCCAGCCAGCGCTTCCTGTCCCTGCTGGCCGGGGTCGAGGACCCGGAACGCAAGCGCAAGATCATCGGCCACGAGTTCGTGGCGGTGTTCAAGGACGAGGCCGAGAAGATCAAGGCGGCTTCTGGGGGCCAGGTCCGCTTCCTGGCCCAGGGCACCCTGTACCCCGACGTCATCGAGTCGCAGAGCGTCCATGGCGGCCCGGCCAGCGTCATCAAGTCGCATCACAATGTCGGCGGCCTGCCGGCCGACCTCGGTTTGGATCTGATCGAGCCCTTCCGGATGCTGTTCAAGGATGAGGTCCGGCTGATCGGTGAGACCCTGGGTCTGAGCCCGGAGGTGGTCTGGCGTCATCCCTTTCCCGGCCCCGGCCTGGCGGTGCGCATCCTGGGCGAGGTCACCGCCGACAAGGTCCGGGTCCTGCAGGAGGCCGACGCCATCGTCCGCTTCGAACTGCGGGCGGCGGGCCTGCATCGGGCCATCTGGCAGGCCTTCGCCGTGCTGCTGCCGGTGCGCACGGTCGGGGTGATGGGCGATGAACGCACCTACGAGAACGTCTGCGCCATCCGCGCCATCTCCTCGACCGACGGCATGACCGCCGATTGGTACCCGATCCCCCACGAGGTCCTAGGGCGGATGAGCTCACGCATCATCAACGAGGTCAAGGGCATCAATCGGGTGGTCTACGACATCTCGTCCAAGCCCCCAGCCACCATTGAATGGGAGTGAGTGCATGCCCCTGAACTGCGGCATTGTCGGCCTGCCCAACGTCGGCAAGAGCACCATCTTCAACGCCCTGACCCAAAGCGCGGTGGCCGAGGCCGCCAACTACCCCTTCTGCACCATCGACCCCAACACCGGCATGGTGGCGGTCCCCGATTCGCGCCTGGCGGTCCTGCGTGACATCGTCCGTACCAAGCGGGTCATCCCCCTGCAACTGGAACTGGTCGACATCGCCGGGCTGGTGCGCGGGGCCAGCCAGGGGGCCGGCAAGGGCAACGCCTTCCTGTCGCACATCAAGGGGGTGGACGCCATCCTCCATGTGGTGCGCTGCTTCGAGGACGACGATATCATCCACGTCGACGGCTCGATCAACCCTCTGCGTGACATCGAGACCATCGACCTGGAGCTGATCCTCAAGGACATGGACACCGTGGCCCGCAAGCTCGACCGCTGCCGGCGGCGGGCCCAGCAGGATGCCGAGGCCCGTGAGGCGGTGGCCCTGCTAGAACAGGTCATGGCCGGTTTCGAGGCCGAACTGCCGGTGCGGGCCATGGACCTGGATCCGACCCTGGTAGCCCGCCATCTTGATGAATGCCAGCTGATCACCGCCAAGCCCCTGCTGCTGGTCTGCAACGTGGCCGAGGCCGAC
>SLQH01000171.1 GCA_007131555.1 Planctomycetota bacterium
CTGGCTGTCGGGGCCGGCCAGCACCTCGGCGGCGATTACGTTCTCACCCTGATGCAGGCACTCTGAGATATCCAGCCAGTCATGATACCACCAGTCCGGAGCCATGGTCTTGGCAAAGGACCCGCCGACCATGGCCGGTCCGCGCCCGACGAAGCGGCCATTGATCCACAGGCGATAGCAGGAATCGGCGCTCACCCGCAGCCAGCACCGCCCCTGCGTTTCAGGCATATCGAATCGGCAGCGCAACAGGCCCGTCGTGCCGCGCCAGTCCGGGGCATGGGCTCCCTCGGCCCACCAGCTCACCGGGGCGGTCTGGGCCTCGGGGAACGCGGCCGGATCGAGCCATACCCAGCGGGCCTGCCAGGGGGGGGATGGCGTCAGGGGTGGTGGGATCATACAGAACGACTCCATCATTTCCTGGATTTCATTGAGACAAAGGGCGAACCGTTTTCTGCCGGCAAATCACCGGCACGAATGCGACGGCCCATCTCGCGCAGGGTGGCGATGTCCGGGGCGGGGATGGCGCCGTCCGGTTCGGGACCGGTGTTGAGCAGCAGGTTGCAGTTGCGCTGCCAGGCTTCGGCCAGCTTGGCCATGGCCTGATCGGCGCTGATGTGGTGGGCGGGGTTGTTGTCGTGGTAGCTCCAGGCCCAGGACAGGGTGTCGCAGATCTCGCCCCGTTTGCCGGCATGCGCGGCCCAGGCGGCGCGGGCCCGGTGCAGGGTCTCCTCGCCCAGACGGGCGCGGATCTTTTCCTCGATCTTCTGTCCGCGACCTTCCGGCGCGGCGAAGTCCTCGTCGCCGTTGGCACCCTGCTTGAACGAGATCAGGGCGTGCGGCTGCAAGCGTCGGATCAGGGCATAGGTCTCGGCCACCGGGAACAGATCATACTGGGCATAATAGGCCATTTCGGGATCGAACCAGATCCCGGCCAGGGGGCCGTAGTTGCTCAGCAACTCGGTGAGCTGGGCATGGGCATCGTCGATGTAACGGCGGAAATCTTCGGCATTGGCAAAGCGATAGCTCGGCTCAGGGCTGGGATACTGCGGTCGGGCCCGGTCGAAATACTCCAGCGAGAAGAACCAGGGGTGATGCCAGTCCAGGGCATAGCTGTAGTAGAGAAAGAGCCCGAGGCCCTTGCGGCGGCACTGCTCGGTCAACTCCCCCACCAGATCACGGCGGGCGGCACTGTGCATGCTGTTGTAGGCGCAATTTGCGCTGTCCCAAAGCAGGAAACCGTCGTGATGCTTGCTGGTCAGGTTGACGTAGCGGCATCCGGCCTCGCAGGCGAGATCGGTGATGAAGTCGGCATCGAAGCGCTCGGCGGTGAAACGGTCGGCGAGACGCTCATATTCGGCCAGAGGCATGGCCTCATTGAACATACCCCAATCGCCCTTGCCATGCAGGGCATAGAGACCGTAGTGCATGAACAGGCCGAAACCGGCCTGGGCGAACCAGGCCTGGGCGGCGGCGCGGGGGTTTTTCTGATACTGGTCGGCGAATCCGGTGAGGTGAACGGGGATGGTGGTCATGGTGTGCCTTTCCTGTTCTTATGTGCCGGCGCCGGGAACCGGGCACTTGTCACCGGTACTCTTTTTCCAGGCGGCCAGCAGATCACGCTGGCGCCGCAGCTCCTCTTCATAGTGCGCCAGAACGGCCAGATTGATCATTTCACCGGGGTCGCGGTGCAGATCGATGAGCTGCTCGCGGTTGCGACCCAGCGGGTAGACCGCATATTTGTAGCGCTCACCGATCACGGCGCGGGCCAGGATGTGGTTCGGTTTGTTGGGAACCCCGTCGATGTGCAGGGTGGTTTCAACAAACAGATGGTCACGCCAGGGTGTCGGGGTGTCAGCACAGACCGGATGTCGTAGGCTGAGGCCCACACACTCGTCAGGCGCGGCGACCCCGGCGTAATCACAGGCGGTGGTGAAGAAGTCCAGACCCAGAGAGACCAGATGGCTCCGGTCCACCACGCCGCGCCGGCCATGACGGGGATCGACCACGATCAGTGGTATGCGGATACATTCCTCGAACAACACCGTCTTCTGGTTCCAGCGGTGGGCGGCGCAGCCGTTACCGTGATCGCTGCTGAAGATGATGATGGTGTTCTCGGCGGCACCGCTGCGCTCCAGGGCGGCCAACAGCTCGGCGATCTGCGCATCGACCGCTTCCACCAGACGGTAGTAGGCATACAGATACTCCCGCCAATCGTCGGCCGACCAGTCCGGTTCAGGATGAGCATGCAGGTGCGACTGCTGATACCAGCGGACAGCATCGGCCTCGTAGGGTGCAACTGCGAAATTCGCCGGCAATGGCGGCCATTGTCGACGATCCGATGGTACCTCGATGGCGGCATCTCGGAGATTCTGACGCCGCGCCCATTCGCAGATGTTGTGCGGATTGTGGTAGCTGACGGCCAGCAGAAAAGGTTCCGTACGTGACGTCTCAAGAAACCTGCTTGCCAGTGGTGTGACGACCGGATCCATGCAGTCATTTTCACCGAGGAGTTCGAAGCCGTGGATGTCAGGGGCCGGACCGCGTCCGACATACGCGCAGTGATAGCCGGCCTGGCGCAGGTGGGCACCCAGACCGGTACAGTCCGCCCCAACCGTAAATGGAATACTATTGTCGTATACGCCGCTCTGGTGCGGCATGAGCCCGGTGAAGAGGCTGCTGCGGGCCGGCGAGCACAAGGGATGGGTGCAATAGGCCCGTTCAAAGCGTACTCCGCGCTCAGAGAGCCGGTCTATCGCCGGGGTCTTGACCCACTGATTTCCGGCACAGCTCAGGGCATCGGCACTGAGCTGATCGGTCAGGATCAGGAGGATGTTGGGAGACGGTGGCGAGGATGTTGGCGGCATGGTGTAGGCCCTTCAACACATGGTTTTCAGGAAGAACTGTAGGGGCGAAGTCGCCTGAGCCGTTGCTGTGCAGAGCGCTCAGTGTCGGTCATGATGCGGCATGCATCATTCCCTCATCATACAGGATGACGTCTCCGCAGTTCCGATCATTGTATTCATGAAGTTATCCATTATATTCATAGCTATGACTGATCACGAAGCCTTTTGGCGGACATGGCGACACGCCAGCCCCTATGTGATCAGTCTCAGTTCCTGGCGCCAAGAACGTATTGACCTTGTTCGTAGCCGGGCCTCCCATCGGCATTGGGTGCTGCAGGTCGTCATTGACGGCAGCAGCCGCTTTCGGTTTCCGCATGTATGCCTGGAAGCCCAGGCCTGCTCCGGGGTGCTGACCAGGCCTGAAGAGGGGCTCATCCAGGAAATGCATCACGGACCGCAGGGCTTGTGGTTGATCGTGGTCGACTTCGAGATGCATATCCGGCCCGGTTGGCGCGATCCCCTCCAATTGTTGGCAAGTCCGGCCCTGGTGCAGTTTGATGACCCCGCCTGGCTGAGGTCCTGGGCTGATGAGGCGCAGGCACGCTGCGGACAGTCAACCGGGAATCTGGTCCAGCAGCGCCCTTTGGTTGACCTGTTGTTGACCCGATTCGTCACCATCGGGATGTCTGACGGTCAGCTGTCCATGAAGGGTGCGACCGCACCCCGTTGGTTGGGCGATGTCCTGGTTCGTATGGGTAGTCCGCATATGCTCAGCGATCCCGAGCTTGATCTGGCGATGATCGCTCGCCTGGCCGGTGTCCAGCCCAATCATCTGTGCCGTTCCTTCCGACAGTTCTATGGTATCTCTCCCATGCGCTGGGTTCGGCGCGAGCGCATCGGCATGGCCTGCCGTCGTCTGGGTCATGATGACTCCGGATCGATTGCCGTGATCGCCCGTGCCTGTGGGTATCGATCCTCAGAGCTGTTCTGTCGGCACTTCCGAGGCCTGATGGGCTGTTCGCCCCGTCAGTGGCGCAAGGCGACGGAGGGTGCCACGGATAGCAGCGGGATGCCAGCCTAGGAATCTGTCAGGAATAACGACCGAGCATGGCGCAATGATGTCACTCAACAAGTCCCTCAAATTCTATATCTTGGTAGGCCCGAAGAACTTCTATATCGTCCTCAGTAACCGGCCAGATCCCGTCGGGCTTAACTATGATATCTATGTCCTCACCGCCCACAATGCCAGAGTCGCTTGCCCATGCGAGGCCAAAGAATCCAGTCGTTCCAGAAACAGGCCAAACAAGTCCGTCTTTGACGATGAATCTCATGACACAATTTCTCGTATATAAGAACAAAAAAGTTTTTCCAGAAATATCAATCTCTTTTAGATGTAATTCATTGCGACATTCGACAGAGGAATGGGATCTCTCAATATCGCCCCAAAAATACTCCCTATAGACATAGGGGGTAGATCTCAGTCTCAAGATGGTGTTTCCGTCAAGTCTTAAGATAGAAGCACGTTCACCGTCGCCCGTTTCAAGGAAATTTTCTACAGTGATGCCCGCGCCTCGCACTTCAACGCTGTAGCCCATAGGGCGGTGTGAATAATGGTGGCCTTGGTCACCACGGGCACTCTTATCAATCACAACATCAACTTCATAACGCGTTTTGGCCTCGCAACAGTCTGCATCGTCAACCACATCATCTGCAGCGCGGCAGTTTTCGCAATGAGTTGTCAGGGATATAGCCGTCGCGCTTAGTGCGGCCAGGGTTGCAGCCAGCAACAGGTATGTTTGCGGTCTGCTTTTCATTGAATCGATTCCTCTAGCCAGACCTTTCTGGCTTGTTCTGATCAATCAGCAGGCTCCATTGCAGGGGCACGGTTGTCCCTGGACGTCACCCGGCAAGCGGCATCGAAGACATAGGCGGCAGAGGAGCGGCCTGCGGCCATAATCTGACAGTGATGATGTGTCGGGCGGTCAGAGGTCAAGCCCTGGAATAGTGGTCAGGCCCCACTTCTCACTCAGGTCCATAGCCCAACTGCCGTTATTCGGGTGAACAGTGCGACTTCTCAGGCGTTCACCATGTCATGGTGACTGACAAGACGCGGGCGCTTTCAGTCGCCATCGCTGTGATGGTGGTCGTTGTGATATCGGTGGGGACATTGGGCTGTGCCCGCCATCAGGGTGATCTGTGGCAGCCTGAAGACGACAGACCTTATGGCAGGGCTATCATAGATTATGCCATCATAACGCATCTGTTCGCCGACTTGCGAGAGGGGGGGCGCGTCCATGTGA
>SLQH01000131.1 GCA_007131555.1 Planctomycetota bacterium
ACCGGGCGGCGGTCATTTCCCCCTCTCGGAGCGCAACGCCCGACTGGCGGCCCTGTTCCTGGAGCGGGCCGCGGCCGCCCGCATCCCCGCCGACTGGGACCCGACCAGCGGCGTGGCCCCGACCTTGCAGGCCATCGACGTCAACAGCGGTTGGTTGATGGACCTTGATCTGGCCGCCGCCGCGCCCCAGCCCTCGGCCCCGGTCGCCGCCTACCAGGGCGATCCCGCCAAGGCCGGCTGGATCTTCGATCAGGCCATGGCCGACCACATCGCCGGCTACCATCAGGGCCTGACCGGACGGCAGGATCAGTTCCTGCGCTGGCAGGATGGCCACTGGCTCGACGCCGGAGTCCGGCATTTCTTCACCAATCTGCAGTGGGTCGATGACGGCGCCACCTTCCAGGTCCATCCGGCCTATGCCGACCGCGTTCCGGGCAGCGACAACAACCGCCCCCGCTGGGACCGGGCCGGCGAGGAGGTCGGCCATGCCGCGGTCCCGATCCGGGTGATCGCCAACGGCGGACCGATCGAGGCCGTGGGCGAGCACCGCCTGCGCATCCGCTACAGCACCGTCCACCCCATCACCGATCGCCATCGCCCGACCTTCCTGGCCTTCAGCCCCGGCGATGACCAGTTCCGCCATACCGAACTGATCGGCATGATGCCGCGCGGCTTCCGGGGCCTCAACCGGGGAGCCGCCCAGGCCATCACCTTCGAGCCCCTGGCCGACATCCCCCTGGGCACCACCGAAGTGCCACTCACGGCTCACAGCGATGCCGCATTGCCCGTAGAATTCTACATCGGCGTCGGCCCGGCGGTGGTCGAGGGAAGCACCCTGCGGATCACCGACCTGCCCCCCCGCGCCAGCCTGCCGATCACCATCGAGGTGGTCGCCTGGCAGTTCGGCCGGGGCAACGACCCCCAGGTGCGGAGCGCTGAACCGGTGACACAGCGTTTCCAAATCGTGGCCCCATAGGGGCAACGTACAGCAGTCTTTGATCGATTGTTTTTCTCACGGAGGCACGGAGACACAGAGGGGCAGACAACGATCGTTGGCCGCCCTGTACATGACATCTCGACGTAGCTCATAGGACGCAACACCGTAGCGCCGGCTTCAGCCGGCACGGATGGCAGGCTTCAGCCTGCCGAAGCATGACCTGTTCCACGATCACTTCCGACTGGAAGAATTTCTTGAGCACACTGCGTGCTTGAACGACCATTGACACCACCTCATCAAACCGCTACCGCAGTGGGCTGAAGCCAGCGCTAGCAACGAACGCTCTTTGTGTCACAATGCCCTGTATTGTATGATACCTGTCCGCAAATCCACGCGCGCTTCCCGCCCCCTGCACCCCGCCCGGAGCATGGCATGACATCATCCGCACCGTCCTGTTGTCCACGCCTGCGCCTCTGGTTGCTGCCGCTGGTGGCCGCCGGCCTGGGCCTGGTCGTCGGCCTGCTGGCCGGTCGTAGCACCGGGGACGGCCCGACGCCTGATGGCCACAGCAGCGCCACCACCCTGGCCACGCCCGCACGCCAGGAGCAGGTCCAGGTGCTCCACCAGGCCCAGTGGCATGAGGCGGTCGGGACCATCGCCGCCCGCCACAGCAGCACCCTGTCGGCCCGGATCCAGGCCCAGGTGGTGGCGGTGGAGGTCGAGGCCGGCAACACGGTGGAGGCCGATCAGGTGGTCATCCGTCTACAGAGCGATGAACTCCAGGCCCGGTTGTCGCAGGCTGGCAGCGCCCTGGCTGCGGCCCGGGCCCAGGCCACCGTGGCCCGCCAGGCCTACGAACGCATCGTCGCCCTGCATGAGGCCGGCACCGCCACCAATGAGCAACGCGAACAGGCCGAGGCCCGCCATCTGGCAGCCATGGCCGAACTGGAGGCCAGCGAGCAACGGCGGCGGGAGGCCGAGGTCTTTGCCGGCTACACCACCATCACCGCCCCCCTGGGCGGGCTGGTGGCTGAGCGCCTGGTCGAGCCGGGCGACCTGGTGTGGCCGGGCCGGGCCATGCTGGTGATCCACGATCCCCGCCATCTGCGTCTGGAGGCCGACATCCGCGAGGGCCTGATCGACCGCATCACCGTCGGCCAGGAGCTGACCGTCGATGTGCGGGCCCTGGGCCGGCTGATCACGGCCCCGGTCGAGGACATCATCCCGGTGGCCGATCCGGCCAGCCGCAGCCTGCGGGTCCGCCTTGGCCTGGGTGAGGTCGAAGGGGCCTATCCCGGCATGTTCGCCACCCTGCGCGTGCCCCTCGATTCCCGCCCGACCCTGTTGGTACCGGAAACGGCGATCAGCATCGTCGGCCAGCTGGCCACGGTCCGCTGTCGCGACGAGGATGGCCTCTGGCGCCGACGCTATGTGACCCTGGGCGCCCGTCACGACCAGCAGCGTGAGGTCCTCTCAGGCCTGCGACCGGGTGACCAGATCGGCTGGGACGAGGCCCCGCGATGACCCCCGCCGCCCCACTGGACCCGGCCCCGCGTGGCCTGATCGCCGCCGTCGTCGAACGCTTCCTCGGTGGTCAGCTGGCGATCATCGTGGTCATCGCCGCCCTGTGCCTGGGCCTGGCAGCCATCCTCCTGACCCCGCGCGAGGAGGATCCCCAGATCGTCGTGCCCCTGGCCGACATCGTGGTGGCAGCACCGGGAGCCAGCGCCGAGGAGGTCGAGCAGCTGGTCACCACCCCCCTCGAACGCTTCCTGTGGCAGATCGACGGGGTCGAGTACGTCTATTCGGTCAGCCATCGCGATCAGGCGGTGGTGACGGTCCGCTTCTTCGTCGGCGAGGACCGCGAGGCCTCCCTGATCAAGCTCCACAACCGCCTCCAGATGCATCTCGACCAGGCCCCGCCGATCGTCGCCTCGTGGCTGGTGCGGCCGATCGAGATCGACGATGTGCCGATCATCACCCTCACCCTGCACAGCCGCCGCCACGACGACCACGCCCTGCACCGCATCGGCACCGAGGTCCTGGCCCGCCTGGAGCGGATTCCCGACATCTCCCGCACCGCCATCCATGGCGGCCGCCGCCGGGTGGTGGCGGTGACCCCGGATGTCGAGGCCCTGCACGCCCGCGGCCTGAGCCTGCTGCACCTGCGCCAAGCCCTGGCCCAGGCTGATGGCCGCTCGCCAGATGCCGCCTTCGACCTGCTGGATGCCCGTCAGCCCCTGTCGACCCAGCCCCTGCTGCGCGATGCCGAGGCCGTGGCCGAGGTGGTGGTGGGGGTCCACAACGGGGTCCCGGTCAGCCTGCGCGAGGTGGCCGCCATCAGCGATGGCCCCGAGGAGCCGCACCAGGCGGTCCGCATGGGGCGGCCCGGATGGGACAACTCACGTCCGGCCGTGACCCTGGCCCTGGCCAAGAAGCGCGGCACCAATGCCGTGGTCGTGGCCGATGCGGTGATCGCCGCCATGCAGCGGCTTGATCAGGAGATCCTGCCGGACGGGGTCGAGTGGGACATCACCCGCAACTATGGCGCCACCGCCGATGCCAAGGTCGACGAACTGCTCTCATCCCTGCTGTTCGCCATGATCAGCGTGGTCGGCCTGCTGCTGTTCACCCTGGGCTGGCGCGAGGGCCTGATCGTGGCCCTGGCGGTGCCGATCAGCTTCGCCCTGGCCCTGTTCGTCAACTACGCCGCCGGCTACACCATCAACCGGGTCACCCTGTTCGCCCTGATCCTGACCCTGGGCCTGGTGGTGGACGACCCCATCACCAATGTCGACAACATCCAGCGCCACATCCTGCTGGGCCGCGACGGCCCGCGCCGGGCCACCCTGCGGGCGGTCAGCGAGGTCCTGCCGCCGGTGATCATGTCGACCCTGGCGATCATCGTCAGCTTCCTGCCGATGTTCTTCATCACCGGCATGATGGGCCCCTACATGCAGCCGATGGCCGTCAACGTGCCTCTGACGGTGATCTTCTCGACCGTCGCCGCCCTGTCGGTGGTGCCGTGGGCGGCCCATCGCCTGCTGCGCCATCGCCGCCCATCACGTGCCGACGACGGTGTCATCCAGGAAACCCGTCTGTACCGGCTCTACGCTGCGGTCATGACCCCCCTCCTTGATCGGCGCTGGGCCCGCTGGAGCCTGCTGGGTGGCATCGTCATGGCCCTGGGGGTCTGCGGCCTGCTGGTCATCCTGCGCCAGGTGCCGATGAAGATGCTGCCCTTCGACAACAAGGATGAACTGCAACTGGTCATCGACCTGCCTGAGGGCAGCACCCTGGACCACAGCCGGGCGGTGGTCGCGGCCTTTGAACGCCAGGTCGCCACCATCCCCGAGGTGGTCGCCTTCCAGAGCTACACCGGCACCCACAGCCCGATCGACTTCAACGGCCTGGTCCGTCATCATTATTTCCGCCAGCAGCCGCATCAGGCCGACCTGCGTCTGATCCTGCGCGACAAGGCCCAGCGCCAGCGCCAGAGCCACGCCATCGCCCTGGCCATCCGCCCCGACCTGGAGGCCCTGGCCGAGCGCCTGGGCGTACGCCTGCAGATCATCGAGAGCCCACCCGGTCCACCGGTGGTGGCCACCGTGGTGGCCGAGGTCTACGGCGGCGAGGACCGCCCCTACGCCGACCTGGTCGCCACCGCCCAGACCATCGCCGACCATGCCGCCCACCAGCCCGGCCTGCACGACATCAGCATCTCGGCTGAAGCCCCCCGCCGGCGCCTTGATCTGGAACTGGACCAGGTCAAGGCCGCCCTGCACGGCCTCGACGCCCACCACGCGGCAGCCCTGATCCACCTCGCCGTGGCCGGTCAGGACGTGGCCACCCTCCATCGTCACAGCGAACGCCATAGCATCCCGGTGCGCCTGCGCCTGGCCCCAGCCGACCGCGCCGGACCGGTCCCCCTGGGCCGTCTCGGCCTGCCCGGTGCCGATAGCAGCCTGGTCACCCTGGCCGAGATCGGGCGCTGTGTCGAAACCGCCCACGACCAGCCGATCTACCGCAAGAACCTCCAGCGGGTGGCCTACGTCTTCGCCGACAGCATCGGCGTGGCGCCGGCCGAATCGGTCATCGATCTCGCCGCCCGCCTGGGCCAGGAGCCCCTGGCCGATGACCTGCGCGTGGTCTGGAGCGGCGAGGGCGAATGGAAGATCACCGTCGATGTCTTCCGCGACCT
>SLQH01000502.1 GCA_007131555.1 Planctomycetota bacterium
AAGGCGTTGTCGATCCGGCCCACCGGTACGAAGCGGTGGCGGTCGGCCATATCCGGCAGGGGCCGGGCCGCCTGATCGCGGCTGTAGGAGTGGGGCCAGTGGTCGGCGGTCAGCACGGCGGCACTGTGGGGGGCGTTCTTGAGGGGGTTGTCCTGGGGATCCAGGCGTCCCTCTTCGATGGCCCGGATCTCGGCCCGGATCGCCAGCATGGCATCGCAGAAACGGTCCAGGGAGGCCAGGGGCTCGCTCTCGGTCGGTTCGACCATCAGGGTGCCCGGCACCGGGAATGACACCGTGGGGGCATGGAAGCCGTAGTCCATCAGGCGCTTGGCGACGTCCTCTTCGGTGATCCCGGTAGCGCGGCGCAGCGGGCGCAGGTCGAGGATGCACTCATGCGCCACCCGGCCCTCGACCCCCCGGTAGAGGATCGGGTAGGCCTCCTGGAGACGATGGGCCAGGTAGTTGGCGCTGAGGATGGCCACCGCGCTGGCCTGGCGCAGACCCTCGGCCCCCATCAGGGCGATGTACATCCAGGTGATCGGCAGCAGGCCGGCGCTGCCCAGGGGGGCGGCGCAGATCCCGGCCCCCTCCAGGGTCGCGGCGCTGGGCGGCAGGAAGGGAGCCAGATGGGCCTTGGCACAGACCGGGCCGACCCCCGGCCCGCCGCCACCATGGGGCATGGCGAAGGTCTTGTGCAGATTGAGATGGCAGACATCAGCGCCGATGGCTCCCGGGGCACAGATGCCGACCATGGCGTTCATGTTGGCCCCGTCGAGGTAGACCTGGCCGCCATGCTCATGGATGACCGCGCACAGGTCGCGGATGCGGGGTTCGAAGACCCCATGGGTGGAGGGATAGGTGATCATCGCCACCGCCAGGTCGTCGCGGTGCTGGACGGCGGCTTGGCGCATGGCCTCCAGGTCGATGTTGCCATGACGGTCACAGGCCACCGATACCACCTCCAGGCCGGCCAGACGAGCGCTGGCCGGATTGGTGCCATGGGCTGAGGCCGGGATCAGGCAGATCCGTCGCTGATCCTGGCCCCGGCTGCGCTGCCAGGCCCGGACCGCCAACAGGCCGGCATATTCCCCCTGGCTGCCGGCATTGGGCTGGAGCGAGACCGCATCCATGCCGGTAATCGAGGCCAGCCAGTCTTCCAGCTGGCCGGCCAGGGCCAGGGTCCCGGCCAGGCGCTGACGCGGGGCATGGGGATGGAGGTCGGTGAACAGCGGCCAGGTGATGGGTTCCATGGCCGCGGCCGGGGTCGACTTCATGGTGCAGGAGCCCAGGGGAATCATGCCGTCAGCCAGGCTGAAGTCGCGCTGTTCGAGCTCGCAGAGCAGGCGCATCATGGCCAGCTCGCCGCGATGGTCGCGGAACACCGGCAGATCCAGCAGCGGCCCGCTGCGCTCCGGGCCGTACTGCGGCTGGGGATCGAGGGTCGCGGCCACGCTCGCCGGATCCGGACCCGGACGCTCCGGAGCCAGGACCCGCCACAGATCGGCCAGGTCGCCTGGGCCGACGGTCTCATCCAGGGTGATGCCCAGCCAGGGGCCGGCCAAGGGTCGCAGGTCGATATCGTGGCTGGCGGCCCGCTCCAGCACGCTGGCGGGGTCATCGGCGGGAGCCCGCACCCGCAGGGTGTCGAAGAACAGACCATCGGCGACCGTGACGCCCCGCGCCCGCAAACCCTCGGCCAGGATGCGGGTGTGGTGATGGATCCGGCCGGCGATAGCCTGGAGCCCATCGCCGCCGTGATAGATGGCATAGAAGGCGGCCATGTTGGCCATCAGGGCCTGGGCCGTGCAGATGTTCGACGAGGCCCGCTCACGGCGGATGTGCTGCTCGCGGGTCTGCAGGCTCAGGCGCAGAGCCCGCCGGCCCTGACGATCCTTGGACACCCCGACCAGCCGTCCGGGCAGGCGGCGCAACAATTCCTGGCGGCAGGCGAAGAAGGCGGCATGGGGGCCACCGGCGGCCAGGGGCAGGCCGAAGCGCTGAATGTTGCCCAGGCAGATGTCGGCTCCCAGAGCGCCGGGAGGCTGCATCAGGCACAGGGCCAGGGGATCGGCACTGACCGCGACCAGGGCCTGGACCTGATGGGCGGCGGCGATCAGGCCGGCCAGGTCGTGGATCCGACCATCGGTGGCCGGATGGCAGACCAGCAGGCCGAAGGGGGCCTGGTCGCCCTCAAGCAGGCGGTCGATGGGGGCCACCTGGACCTCGATGCCCAAGGGCCAGGCGCGGGCCTGGAGCACGGCGATGGTGGCCGGATGGCAGTCCTCGGCCACGGCGAAGCAGCGGCGTTGCTGGTCCTGACGCAGGTCGAAGGCCATGGTCATGGCCTCGGCCGCGGCGCTGGCCTCATCCAGCAGCGAGGCGTTGGCCACCGGCAGGCCGGTCAGCTCACAGACCAGGGTCTGGAACAGCAGCAGGGCCTCCAGCCGGCCCTGGGAGATCTCGGCCTGATAGGGCGTGTACGGCGTGTACCAGCGCGGGTTCTCCAGGACCACGCGGCGCAGGACCGCCGGCATCAGGGCCGCGGCATAGCCCTGGCCGAGATAGCTGCGCCCCGGCCGGTTGCGGGCCGCCAGCACCTCCAGACGGGCCCGGGCGGCGGTCTCGCTGGCGGCCGGCGGCAGGTCCAGGGGATGATGATGGCCGATGGCCGAGGGCAGGGCCCGGGTCAACAGGGTCTCAAGGCTGTCCTCACCCAGGGTGGCCAGCATGGCCGCCTGGGCGGCGGCATCCGGGCCGATGTGACGGACGACATAGGACTGGCTGGACATCGGTCGGCTCCCGGTCGCCGCGTGGCGACCCCCCATGACCCGACCGGCAGGGCCGGCAGGCCGGTGACGCATATCGCCCCCCGTACGGTGTGCCTGAGAGCGTGACTCCTTCGGCGTCCGGACACCCGGATCTCTCCAGGGGGCACGTCGAGCCGGCGGTCCTTCTGCCTGAGAGCGTTACCCCTTCGGCCCCCGATCAGCACCTGCGCCGATCGGGCGTCTCCCGCCGCTGTCAACCGTGTGGGGGGCAGTGTGCCGGATCCAGGCCGGGGGAAAGCGATATCTGCGCCGAGCTGGGAATCGTATGCCTACACCGGCAAGGAGATGGTGAAGGTGCTGCCGCGCCCAGGGGCGCTGTCGAGACCCACCGCAGCGCCATGGCTCAGGGCCACATGCTTGACGATGGCCAGCCCTAGACCGGTGCCGCCATATTCCCGCGAGCGGGCCTTGTCGACCCGATAGAAACGATGGAAGACCTGGCGATGGTGGCGGGGATCGATCCCCACCCCGCTATCGCGCACCGAGATCTCGACCCGGTCGGCATGATGGCTCAGGCCCAGGGTCACGGTGCCACCAGAGGGGGTGTAATGGAAGGCGTTGTCGAGCAGGTTGTCGATGGCCTGGCGCAGGCCCTCGGCATCCACGGCCACGGTGCAGGGGCCATCGATCCGGACCGTCAGGGTCAGTCCCTGGCGGACGGCGGCGGTCTGCCAATGGGCACCGATGTCTGAGATCAGCTTGTCCAGGCGGCAGTCCTCGCGCTGACAGGTGGCGTCTTCATCCTCCAGACGGGCCAGGGTCAGCAGGTCGCGTGACAGCAGTTCCAGGCGTTCGATCTGACGCAGGCAGCTGCGCAGGAAGTTGTCGCGCATTGCCGATGGCATATCTGCGGAGTCATCAAGAATGGTCTCGATGTTGCCCAGCAGGGCCGTCAGCGGGGTCTTGAGCTCGTGCGACAGGTTGGCCACGAAGTCACGGCGCAGGGCCTCGCTGCGGCGGATCTCGGTGATGTCATGCAGCACCGCCACGGCCCCGATGACATCCCCCTCGACCCCCTGTACCGGGGCCGCCACCAGATGCAGATGCCGGCTGCGACCGCCCAGATCAAGCTCCATCTCCTCATTCTGCGAGGCCCCCTGGTGCAGGGCCGAACCCAGGACCTGGGCGATGGCCGTGAACCGGCAGACCTCCCAGATCGGCCGCCCCTGGTTGGCCCCCTCCCGGCCCAGGAGGGCGGCGGCGGTGCTGTTGAGGTGGAGGATGCGTTCCTGGCAATCGACCGCGATCACCCCCTCGGTCATGCCGGACAGGATGGCCTCCAAGGTGGTTCTTTGACCGTGGAGATCGGCCAGGCGCTGACATAACTGTTCATTGAGATCATTGAAGGCCCGGGCCAGCACCCCGATCTCATCGCGCCGGGTGGCCATCGCCAGGCGCGATGGCCGCTCACCACTGGCCAGGGTCCGCACTGCTCCGGTCAAGACCCGCAAAGGGCGATCAATCAAACGCGTTGACCAAGCGCCCAGCAGCAGGGCCACAATCATCGCCAGGATCGATGGAAACAGGAGCACGGCTCGACCTGTGGCCACCTGTTCGTCGACCTGTCGCAAAGGCAAAGCCGAACGCACCACACCTCGATGGTTGGCATGACGGTGCGCTATGTAACGGGTCGCGCGACCGGTGCTGGCACTGAGTCTTGATGCCTCACCCCGACCACGCAACACGGCACTACGAATCTCGGGGCGATCACCGTGATTGTCCATGGTCAGCGGATCACGATGGGAATCAGCCAAGACCCGACCATCAAGAGCTATAATCGTCAAGCGATGTCCAGTCACGCCGCTGCTGCGTTTCACCAGATCTTGGAGGGCTGTGTGGTCGTCCCAGCAACCATCAACCGCCGCCGCCAATCCTCCAACCACTGCCACCAGCTCCCGGTCGATGGCACGTCGCGCCTCAATCTCAATCTGCCACGATACCAACAAGGTAAACAAGCCCGTTGCCATGGCGGTCACCACAACACATATCAGCCCTACCCGTCCAGCAAATCCACTGATCATACTCATCTCAGCAGCTGATCATGCCATGCAACGCCGACAAACATACCGATAATACCGTGAGGTCTTCACTGCGACAATCTTCACATGCGCTCAGACATGATCATGGCAAGACCCCATCCTATTCATCACGCATCACGAAAACGGTAGCCGACGCCGCGGATGGTCTCGATGACCCCGTTGTAGGGACCGAGTTTCTTGCGGATGGCGCGCACATGGACATCGATGTTGCGGTCGATGACGATGGCACCGTCGGCGATGACGTTGGCGATGATCTGGT
>SLQH01000161.1 GCA_007131555.1 Planctomycetota bacterium
CCGGCCCCCGCCGCCCCTGGCCGAGGCCCTGCGCGCCGCCCTGAGCGGCTGTCGGGTCGGCAACATCCCGGCCCCTGGGCTGCACTTCCTCCACCTGGGCACCGGCAGCGAACTGCTGGCCCACCTGGCCGCCCCCTGGCATGGGCATCTGCAAGCCCGCCAGTTGAGCGCCTGCGGCCCGGCCGTGGCCAGCGATGCCCTGGTGGTTGACAGCCTGTTGGAACCCGGCGCCCGGGTGGGCTCGGGCAGCCTGGTGGCCATGAGCCGTCTCGGATCGCGGGTCCGCCTGGGCCGCCGCTGCGTGGTCCAGGGGGTGGATGCCCACGATGAAGCCCTCACCCTGCCCGATCACCACGCCCTGTGGCAGGTGGCCATGCCGCCCCCCGGCGCCGCCTCAGCCTCGGACATCCATTGGGTCAGCGTCTGGTGCGGCGTTGATGACAACCCCAAGCTCTGCGACGACCAGGCCACCCTCGGCAACGCCTCCCTGACCGACTGGTGCCGGCAACGGGGCATCGAGCCCGCCGACCTGTGGCCCGATGGCGAGCCCCACTGCCTGTGGACGGCCCGCCTCTACCCGGCCAGCCCCGGCCGCCCCAGCCTCGGCTTGGTCGACTGGATGCAGTCTTGCCCCAGCCAGTTCACCAGCGCCGCCCGGGCCCTGTGGCGGGCCGCGCCCCGCTACAGCCTGGCCCAGTTGGCCGGCGGCTTCGACCCCTCGGCCATGCTCAGCGCCGCCGCCGCCCGCCAGGATCGGGTCATCCTCGCCACCCTGGGGCAGGTGGCCGCCCAGGCCCTGGACCGCCACGCCGGGTCCCTGGCGGGCGACTTGTCGGCCGGTCAGCGCCCTGGCCTGCTGTCCCTGGCCACCCAGCTGCCAGCCGATGCCCCGGTCCCCCAGGAACGCTGGCACTGGCTCCAGGCCGAACTCCTCTCTGCCGCCGGAGCCGACCAGCCGGCCCAGGCCGCCCGCACCCGCGCCTGGGCGGCCATCCATCGCCGGGTCAGCGAGGCCCTGCCGCAGCTGCCGGCCCTGCACCTGCCCGACCCCAAGCCCCAGGCCCCCGCCAGCGGCACCAGCAGCTGCGGTGCCCGCCTAGACCTCGCCGGCGGCTGGACCGACACCCCGCCCATGTGCCTGGATGCCCCGGCTGCCGTCTGCACCCTCAGCGTGCATCTGGCCACAGCCGGCGCCGCCAGCCCCCAGGCCCCCGTCCAGGCCACCGCCACTGTCACCCCACAGCCGGGCCTCACCCTGGCCTACCCCAATCATCCCAGCCTGGCCCCGGTCAGCCTGGAAACCCTCCCCGACCCCCAGGACATCAGCCTCAGCGACCCCTACGCCCTGCCCAAGGCCGTCTGCCTGGCCTGCGGACTGCGCCTCGGCCCTGGCCTGCCCGGCCTGCACCTGCACGCCCACAGCGCCTTGCCCCAGGGCAGCGGCCTGGGCGGCTCCAGCATCCTCGCCGCCGCCTGCGTCCAGGCCCTGGCCCGCTGCTGCCAGGCCGCCGATGACCCGGCCAGCATCAGCCGCCGGGTCCTCCTGGTCGAGCAGATCCTCAGCACCGGCGGCGGCTGGCAGGACCAGCTGGGCGGCCTGATCCCCGGCGCCACCCTCCTCAGCAGCCTGCCCCGCGCCCCGCTGGATATCGCCATCGAGCCCATCCCCCTGGCCGCCGACACCCTGACCGCCCTCAAGCGCCGCCTGCTGGTCATCAACACCGGCATCACCCGCCTGGCCAAGAACGTCTTGCAGCGCGTGGTTGGCGGCTACCTCTCCCGCCGACACGGCAGCCTCCGCAGCCTGTCCCAACTGGCCGCCATCGCCACCCAGGCCCGCGATTGCCTCGCCCAAGGCGACCTCAACGGCCTCGGCCACAGCCTCAGCGAGGCCTGGCAGCTCAACCAGGCCCTGGACCCGCACTGCTCCAACCCCGCAGTAGACGCCCGCTTCGCCGGCCTGCCGGGGCACTGGAAGCTGACCGGGGCTGGGGGGGGTGGGTTCGCCATCTGGCTCATCCCCCAGGACCTCAGCCCCCAGGCCGCCCACGCGGCCGCCCGCAAGCGCGGCCTTGAACCTGTCCCCTGGGAGTTGGCGTGATCGGGCTGTGGCCAGGCCGAGATCACGCGGGCCGTCACTGCGAACAAACACCCCCAAAACCGCGCCCCATGAGCCCCCCTGGGAAAGGCGAGCTCCTGCTCGCCTAGGAGTCTGTAAGGGATAGCGACCGAGCACAAGCGCAGGGCATTTTCGAGACACGATTTCGTCGAAAACCGCAGCCATAGCCGTAGCTATGGTGAGGATTTCGGCGGTGCGGGCTTTGCGCTCTTTGCGTGAGAAAGCTGCCTTGCCGTGCTGGCAAAAACAGTTAAGATATAGATAAATCTGAGTAGTTGCGAATCTGAAAGGAGTGCGGACATGCAAGCCATTGAATGTGATGCCATCGTGCACGACGGCTGTATTGCGGTGCCCGCAAACATTGAAGGTCGCAGGGTGCGCCTGTTAGTGTTGGCAGACGACGACCCCGTCGCAGATCGTAAGGCGGCGCTGCGCAGGGCCCTTGAGCACCGCGACACGGTTCCCGGCTTTGTTCCCATGACCCGCGATGAGGCCAACCAACGGTGAAGGGGCGTGTATTTATCGATAGTAATATATGGCTGTATGCTAAACTTGATGGCCAGGATCCCGGCAAAAGTGCGCGTGCTAGGGCCTGTTTGCTAGAGCCTGATGAACTCGTTATTTCAAGTCAAATCGCCCTGGAAGTAGGTCATAACCTTCTCAAAAAAAGGCAGGCTTCCAGAGGCCCGAGTCTGTCTCCATTTGTCGGACCTATTGGATGCTTGTGAGCTCATTGCCATAGATCGCAATGTGATCCTCACTGCCTCAGAGATTCGATCTGCGTACTCCTGTTCATACTGGGATAGCACCGTTCTCGCAGCAGCCCTGCTATCTAATTGCAACGAACTGTGGAGCGAAGATCTCCAACACGGCCAAATCATCGACGGCCGTTTGCGCATTGTCAATCCTCTGGTCGGTTAAGAGCTCCTGCCTTGCCGCCCGCAGGGCCTTCCTTGGGGGGCACGGGGGGGCGACTGGCGCAGGTCGCATACAATCGGACTTGTCCGATGCGACCGGAGCCACCAAGTCCCACCGATGTAAAAAGTCTTTGCGCCCTCTGCGTGAGACCCTCTTCTACCTCGCCGCCCGCAGGGCCTCCAACCACCAAGTCCTCCGATGTGAAAGGTCTTGGCGCCGCGCTGGGTCGCCCTGCTTTCTCGCCCGATTTGATGTTGTACTTTTGTCTGGAGTGCTTTGAATGCTCCCCATAGTTATGGAAGTCGTTGACATTTCCTCTGGTCCTAGCGAACGGCAGCACCTGGCCTTGATCCACAATCCCGATTCACTGCCCGATGCCCTGCGCACCCCGCGTGAAGAATTTGAGCGCCAAGCCAGGCTAATTCTCGCCCTGCGCCTCTTTGAGCTGGGAAGGGTTGACCGTGGCCAAGCAGCGATGATGGCGAGCGTGAATCGCGTCGACTTTCTCCTAGAGGCTGGCCGCAACCGCACAGAGGTCATGATGCCAGATCCATCAAAACTTGCCGCGGATGTCGATGACCGCTGAAGTCGATACCCTGATCTACAATATGGCACCTCTAAAAACTCACCCCTGGGAGCGCTGAGCTCCAGCTCGGCATTGATAACAAACGACTTGCGCAGCAAGTCCACCTTTTTCGGTGAGTTTTTAGAGGTGCCCAATAGTGACCCAAACTGACTCTTCCTTCCCTGATGTTCCCCAAGCGATAAGCTCAATCTGTTATGACGCACTCTCCATTCACCTCACCGCTTGGCAATCCAGCCACCACCAACAGCCCTACGCCCCCCAGTACTGCTGAGACCCTTGCCCAGGCGCTACCACGTATTTTGGCAGTGGTGCGCCCCTACGCGATCATGGTATTCGGTAGCCGGGCCCGTGGTGACAACGCCCCAGACGCCGACTTGGATCTCTTGATAGTACTTGAGGAGCCAGCTGCCGATCCCTGGCGCATGGCCGCCGACATTCGGCGTGCCACTGGTGCCATTGGCATTGGCGTCGATATTCTCGTAACGGATCGTCAGCGCTGGGAAGATCACCGCCGTCTTGCTGGCAGCATCGAAGGCATGGCTGCCCGCGATGGCCGCATGGTAAACCTTGATGCTGCCTGAAACCTGCGTAAAAGGCCCGCTTTAGCGCCTTTTCACCACCAATTTGCTGTCCTAGGATATGGTTATGATCCACCACTTGGCTAGTCCTGCACCACAGTCGCAAACGCTCGCAAGGTGTTTGCAAGACCGTGCTCATCGGGCGGCTGCCGCATTGCGCGCGCGTTGGCCGGATGTCAGCGTTCGCCTCTTCGGGTCGGTGGCCAGGGGGAACTGTCACGCCCACAGCGATATTGACCTGGTCGTTTATAACCTTCCTGCTTCCGAGGTCCTGAGAGCATGGCAGACAGCCGAAGCGGCAGCCGGCACCGAAGCCATTGATGTGCTCCGCATTGAGGAATGCCCCCCAGCCTTGTGTCACGCCATTGAAGCCGAATCGTTGCCAGTATGAGCGCTCACGGTCTTGCTGCGCGCCTCCGCGCCGAGCTTAAAATTCTTGATGGCGAACTTGAACGAGCCTCAGCCGCGCTCAACCGCTTCGCCCATACCCAGGCAATACAAGAGTTAGATGTTGCCGCCTTGCGCCTACAACTGTGGTACACGGGCCTCGAATCGCTGCTAGTTGCAGTCCTCCAACAGGTCGACGGTGACATCCCAACCGGGAATTCCTGGCATCGTGACCTCTGTCAGCAGGCCCTGCGCGCCACCACAAACCGTGATTCACTGCTACCCAGTGAAGTCCTCCCGGCCCTCGATGATGCACGATCCTTTCGCCATCGGGTGCGCAATGCCTACGGCGTCGATTTTGACCCCATCCTACTTGGCAATGTCCATGCGCAGATAACTGTCGCATGGCCACCCATCCGCATCGCATTGATGCAATGCGCCCAAGACCTTGATGGTTTTTAGTTTCGAGGGGGATCTCGCCGGGAAAGGGTCACGAGCAACTGCACATTTTACAGCGGGGGGGC
>SLQH01000394.1 GCA_007131555.1 Planctomycetota bacterium
TCGACGAAATCGGGACTCGAAAATGCACTGCGCTTGTGCTCGGTCGCTATCCCTTACAGACTCCTAGCGGTGACTCACAGCCGATCAGCCCGGTCACAGGAAGGGGAGGGGATCGGGCCATGTTGTCCGGTATGATGGTGTCATCAGGCAGGCGGTGCTGTTGTTGCCTGCTGTCGCTGCGATGATCCTAAAAACAGCAGTTGGGCGTTGGGCCTTGGCTATAGGGTTGCTATTCAAGCGGATATACGCAGTCAGTAACGATTTACCTTCTGGGTGAAAGTCCGAATCTGTCTATATCGCCTTGTACAGCAACCCTACAGCCTCCAGCCTAAAGCCTGCAGCCGGATTTTGGATGATGGAGGTCATCATGATGATGTACATGCGCGCTTTGGGCCTTGCTGCTGCTGCCGTAGTGTGGCCAGGTCTGCTGGGGCTTGGTGCCTGGGCGGTTGAGGGGGAGGTGCTGCACCAGGATCTGGGCAATGGTGATGTGCTGTTGGTCGATGATCCGCAGCAGGCACTGCCACGGCTGATCGTCCAGTCGTCGCCGCGCCGCTTTACGCGTGATGCCTATATGAGTGCCTACCGTGATGTCGGCCTGCATGTGTATGGTGGGGCGGACCTCGTGTTCCGGGGCATCGTGCAGGCGGCTGATGATGATGCCTGCACGGTCATCGGGGTGCGTGGCCAGGGGTCGGTTCTGCGTTTTGCCGGAACCTGGCAGTCAGATGGTATCTACAACTTTCCTCATCTGTTGTTGTTGGAGGGCGGTCGCTTCGTGTTTACATCCGAGGCGGTCATGGATCTGGTGATGGAGCGGGACTACTTCACGCGCCAGTTGTGGGTGTACGGTGATGGGAGCGGGGTGCTTGAGCTGGAGTCGGGCTTCGTCGCCGATCATAGTATTGCCGCCCCGGTTCCTCGGGCCCTGGGCACGATTCGTCTCGGCGGAGCGACTCTGATCACCCATCATACCCGCAGCTTGCCCAGCCATACGCGCCCTGATGGTCGAGGCGGCACGTATCAGAATGGTCACATCGTGTTTGAGCGTCTGGCCGGCAATCGCTGGATCGTCGATACCAGCAATCAGGTCTATCGTGCCCAGATCGATATCGCTACTGATGCCATCATAGAGACCCGCGCCAATCTCATCCATGCTGGTCATCGTCAACAGGCCCTGCCCTTGCCGGCCGGGGTGTATTTCACGTCCTCCGGGGCCTTTCGCACCATGGATTCGGGCCTCGTCATCACCAAGACCGGACCCGCCATGCTGGCCCTGGATGGTGAGCAGAGTTATCATCCCGATACTGAACTGGTGATTGATGAGGGCTTGGTGCGCATGAGCACCGATCCCGGACTCGGCCGAGCCCATGCTGCCGCCGGACCCTATCTCAGGATCCGCCTGCGGGCGAGCGGCCGCTGGCACGTCGGCAGTGCTCATGCGGCACTGCACGAGGTCCGTATGGAGGACCGCTCCCAGGCCTGGATTGATGAGGGGGTGCAGTTGCATCTTGATCAGCCCCTGGCGGCGACGGCCGGGACGGTTCTGCATGTCGGTGGCACCATCCATCAGTCGGTGATCAGCGCCGGTCGTCTGCATATCAACAGCCATCGTGGTGCTAGCCGCATCAGCGCGGACCTGACAGCGGGAGGTCTGGATGTGACCGTGCATCATGGCGCCGCAAGCCCCATGCTGCGCGTCGATGGCCATGCCCGGATCAGTCAGGATCTTGCCTTTCGGGTATCGAATCACCGCCGTGGCCTGCCCGCTTCCGGCCTGGTGCTGCTGGAGGCTGAAGAGATCAGCGGCTGGCCGGATGGGGCTTCACGTCAGCTGCGTTGCGCGGATGATCGCGTTGATGTCGTCGTGCGGCGTGATGGCGGGCGCTTGCTTGTGGAACACGACAGGCCGTAGCTACGGCAAGGGTTATGAGCGACGCTTGAAGTGGCGCTCGCTGTGGCGGTGTTCTGATCGCCGTTTCCGTGCTCTGCTGAAGGCAATAGACTGCTGTCGTCAGCAGTGTTTTTCGCCATTGATCGCCTGTCCAGGATTGCCCATGTCGCCAGAACTGTGTCTGCTCGCGTGTGGCTGTATCCGTCCCGATCCGTGCTGGACGATGGCGGATCATGTCCATGCCGGTCATCATGAGTTGATCGTCCTGCTGCGAGGACGCATGCGGGTCACGTTTTCAGATCAGACAGTGGAGGCTGGGGCCGGTGATCTGCTGTTCTACCGGGCTGGTCGTCGGCACCATGAACGCAGTGATCCGGCCGATCCGGTCGAGACCCGCTTCCTGGCCTTCACGGCCCCCGTGGCCGATGCCTGGACCTGGACGACGGTGGCTGATCGCGATGGGCGGGTGCGGGAACTGGTGTCCTGGCTGTATCAGGAATCGACGGCCCAGGACATGGCCGCAGCGGCGGTACGGACCCCGTTTGCTGCCGCCATCCTGGCTGAATGCGTCCGGTTGGTCGCAGCGGTCGAACCGCCTCTGCTGGCGACCGTCCATGGCCTGATGGAACGTGATCTGGCCCAGCCGCTGGCCCTGGCCGATCTGGCGGCGGCGGTCGGGTTGAGCCCGTTCCATTTCCTGCGCCGCTATCGATCCCTGGCCGGTTGTACGCCGATGGCGGTCTTGCGGCAACGCCGCGTCGAGGCCGCCCGTCATCTGGTGGCGACCACCGATCTGCCCCTGGCCGAGATCGCTCGACGGGTCGGCCTGGCCGGGGCGCCCCATCTCACCCGCCTGTTCCGGCAGATACTGGGCACCACGCCGGGTGGCATCCGCCGCTCCCTGTATCGCCGTCATCCAGGAGCCTGTCAGGAATAGACTGACAGGTCGCTTGGCTTGGTCTTTTTGGCACGTTACCAAAGCACACGAAACGCCTGAAATGTTCCGGGCGCTATCAAGGTCCAGCGCCCCACACGGAGCGCCGGGCCTTGGCCCGTGTGCATTGGCGGCCGGTGACCCTTGAGACCGGCATAGGCCGGGGCGGCGGCATCATCGCCGCACCCCGCTGGCGCTCTTTTCTCGCCGTACATGATCACGAGTCGCGGTATCAACGAGCCGTAGCACAGGTGCCCTGCCGCCGATCTGGCTGGTACGTGACGAAAACATGGGAATCGCGCGTCGGCACGCGGGCCAAGGCCCGGTGCTCCGTGGTGGCCTTGTGATGGGCAGTGCTTACTGGCGAGTCCGGAGCAGAACAGGCCGGGCGACGTGTCGGTTTGTTGCTGACAGCCTAGCCGCATTATTACCCGGAGTACCGGGCCTTGGCCCGCGTACATTGGCGGGCGGTGATACTTGAGGCCGGTAGAGGCCGGGGCGGCGCCACCATCGTTGTATGCCGCTGGCGTTCTTGGTTACCCACCCATGATCACGAGGCGCGGTATCCACAAGCCGTATTACGGTCATCATGCCGACGTCCGGGTTGGGATTCGGCGAAGGCATGGCATCTACGCGTCGGCACGCGGGCCAAGGCCCGGTGCTCCGTGGTGGCCTTGTGATGGGCAGTGCTTACTGGCGAGTCCGGAGCCAAAAGACTTCACCATAGCTGCTCGAACATGCTCGGTCGCTATTACTGACAGACTCCTGGGAGCCTGTCAGGAATAGGCTGACACGTCGCTTGGCTTGGCCGGGCTGTGATCAGGGACGCAGCAAGGCTCCGCCGATCATCAGCAACGCCAGCAGGGCGTGGGCGATGATCTGGCAGCGGATGGGGGCGGACAGGTGGGGCGTGGTGACGCTGTGCCGGGCGGCCCGTAGCTGCCAGGGTACAAGGATGAGAGTGGCGGCGCTGAGGGGATGCAGCAGGTCGAGGCCGATGCTGCCCAGGATGGCAGCATGGCTCAGGATGATCAGGCCGATGAGGACCCGGCCGGCCGCCTGGGCTGAAAGGCGGACCACCAGGGTGCGCTTGCCGCCCTGGGCATCGGCCTCGCGGTCGGGGAACTCGGCAGCCATCAGGATGGTGGCCGCCGCCAGGCCGATGGCCGCGCCCGGCAGCAATACGACCGGACGCCAGTCCCCGGTCAGGATGCGGTCACTGAGGAAGACCGGCAGGAGGCCGAAATCCAGGACCACCAGGGGCAGGCCCAGGCCCCGCCGGTCGAAGACCAGGGGCGGGGCGCTGTAGGCCACGCCGCCCAGGGCTCCGAGGATCAACAGCGGCAGGACGTCGCGCCCAGCCAAGCCGGCCAGCAACCCGGCCACAGCCACCCCGGCGGCCGCACACAGCCAGCCGGTTATGGCGATGGTTGCCGCCGAACAGCGGCCATCCTGGATGAAACGGCTGCCGCCAGCGTAGGGGGTGAGGGGGTTCGGATGGTGGTCGTCCACCCCGTAGCGGTGGTCGTAGACATCGTTGAGCAGGTTGGCTCCGGCATGGGCGAACACCCCGCCGGCCACCAGCAGGGCGACGACGTGGCCAGCCACGGGAGCGCCGTGGGCATGGGCCAGGGCCACCGCCACGGCTACCGGCAGGAGGATTACCGGGAAGAACTGGGGCCGGGCAGCAGCGCCCAGGGTCGACCAGCGGCAGGTTGACGATGTTGGAGGCATGGCCAGATGGTCTACGTGATGCGGAAGTGATCAATGTGGAAGCAGGGAATGATTCACGATTGGCATTGTGGAGTGACGCATTACCCTTCAACCCATAGCCGATAGTAGTACTGGCTCATTGCTGAGCCGTTAGGAGTCGTGTATGTCGAAGAGCACCTGTCCCTCTCCAGAGTCGATGAGCCGTTATCGTGCGATCACCCGTCATGGCATCACCGCCATCCCGCAATGGTCTTCGCTGGCCGCTGAACAGCAGGAAGCGATCCAAGTGGTGTCGCGAGTGCTGCCTTTGCGCACCAATCCCTACGTCCTCGACCAGCTCATTGATTGGGACCAGGTGCCTGATGACCCCATCTTTCGTCTGACCCTGCCCCATCAGGACATGCTTGATGAGGATGCCTATCGTGCCCTGCGCGATCTGGTCATGGGTGGTGCTGATGAACCCCGCATCGCTGATCAGGTGTCCCGCATCCGGGCTGCCATGAATCCCCATCCGGCGGGCCAGCTATCCCATAACGTTCCGCGTCTCA
>SLQH01000066.1 GCA_007131555.1 Planctomycetota bacterium
CAGGTCGAGAAGCCGAGGCCCCGATTGACCTGATCACCAAGCACCGAGGACATATCGTACGGGACCCGCTCGAATATGGTGTTACCGCCGTCCGACCACCCAACCATCCACAAGGTGCCTTCGTCATCGTAGTGCAGATAGCGCACCGAGGAGTCGGACACCAGACGGTAATTGGGGATACCGACCAGATGGGCTGGCCAATGATAGACCGTGGCGGTATGCGCCCCGTCACTGTCATAGAATGCCAATTCCGGTTGCCGCCAGGGCTCACGCCCGGTCCGGCTATTACGGGTCATGCCACGAGCACTTGAGAAATCGACCGGACTGACCGCACGCCTGGCGTAGGCATTGCTGATCCGATGCGGCTTGGCGATCTGGACCACCTGACCTTCGTAATCCAGGATATAGACCCAACCACCTTCGACCTGGATGTTGCCGCAAGCAGTATGGCGCAGCAGGGCCCCGGTCATGACATCAGCAAAGGCCCTGATCCACACGATGCGACTGAGGTCGGGAGACAGCTTGGCCACAAAACCCGGACTGCCCCGCTGCTCCTGAGCATCGCTGATGTCCTGGCCGCGTCCGGCCTGGGTGATGGTCGGCCCAGCTCGACCGGCAATGTACAAGGAACCCTCATGATCAGTCAGGGCATCGGTGATCGCTCCAGCACGCCACGGCAGACGTACCACATCCACCACTTCCTGCACGTCAGGCGACAAACGGACAATGAAGGGCGTGGCATTTTCATGGGTCCAGTCCGGATAGACATCCCGACCACGACGACCCTGGCTCAGACTCAGCGGGGGTGGAGCCGGGGCATCGCGACCCAACACCCGCGCGGTAACGCCGGCGATTTCGCAGACCGGCCCCAACGACGTGCCAGCCACCAACATATGACCATCAGGCTGAAAACCGGCCGCCACCAACCATTCAGTTCCAGGACCGCCCAGATAGGAGGCCAGCTGGATACCGGCCGGATTACTGACCTCGAAAAAGCGCTGGGTATACTGATGAAAGCGAGTGTTGCCCTCAGGACTGAAGGGTGCCGCATCACGCGGCTTGAGCCATGACGGATCGAAGGGGACATCGCTGATGGCAATCGGGTCCACGGGCTCGACCGGTTCCAAAACCGACTCCTCCTGGGCTGCTGGACTCGGCTCCTCAGGCTCAGCAGCCGCGACCGGACCAAGCCCCCGCCCGGCGGATGAATCCGGGGGCTCGACGGCCGACGGCTCCGAACGGGTGGCCAGGAGGTCGGGCAGGACTGCTGATTCCATGGGATCTTCGGTCGCAGCCTGGTCAAAGCGCTCATCCCCCCTGACCACATCATCAATACCGACAGGTGACGGCTCTGGATCATCAGCCATCATGGACACATCGACCTCAGGGCCGGTTGCAGGCTCCATGCCATCATCACGACGATCATCGTGACTGGCCAATGCCGGCTGTTCCTGGTCCTTCAGGTTTGACTCGGACGACCGAGAACGCAGCACCATGACCGCCACCAGGGCCCCAGCCAGTACCAGGACCATCAACACCAAGGGGGCCAGACGGGCACCCTTGCGACCTCGGCGCGGGGCTGTACGGGCAGGCGAACGAGGCCGCACTGCAGGCTCAGCAGCATGCTTGGCGGTATCAGGGTGATAACTCTGGGTCGCAGGCTCGTGACCCGACCCAGCAGCGTTGACCGGCTCTTCAGCAGCCGGCGGT
Source organism: Planctomycetota bacterium (assembly GCA_007131555.1). Lineage (GTDB taxonomy): Bacteria > Planctomycetota > UBA11346 > UBA11346 > UBA11346 > SLQH01. The sequence goes on from SLQH01000066.1 coordinate 1,711, forward strand.
TCCGGCACCACGAAGCCATGTTGGCACTTGGTGCAGTTGAGCCGCCGACCAACCGCCTTCATGGGCACGTTGAACTTCTGACGACACTGCGGACAACGAATCTTGAAGGTATCCATGGTTGTTCCGGCCTTGTACAGGTTGGCTGGCAGACCCTGCTGCACACAGGGCCAACAAAGAGGACACAGCTCCGCACGCGCCACGGAGCCTGACTTGAGATGTATAGCCGCACGGGCGGCAATGATTACAGGCGGAGGCGGGCGACCAAGAGCATGTTCTGAGCCTCGTGAACGCTGCACAAGCGGCGATCGGGGTTAGGAGCCTGTAAGGAATAGACTGACACATCGCCTGGCTTGGCCTTTTCGACCCCTATCCGGCCGAAATCCTCACCATGGCTGCGGTTTTCGACGACATCGGGACTCGAAAATGCACTGCGCTTATGCTCAGTCGCTATCCCGTACAGACTCCTCGGAGCCTTGCATCACGACAGAATGCTGACAGCCTCAAGACATAGCCTGAGTCAGATCTGATCATGGGCTCAGAGCCGACGTCGGCAGCTTGTCATCGCAACGCTGTGCCTCGCTCATCAACACACCCACGCCAAGGAGAACGACATGGGAACCAGAGGACGTTCAATCGTAGGAGAACACGCAGATGAGGTCATCTCCCTGCTCAATCGCGCCTATGCTGATGAATGGCTGGCCTACTACCAGTATTGGATCGGTGCCAAGCTGGCCAAGGGGCCGATGAAAGAGGCCGTCATGGCCGAATTGATGCAACATGCCACCGATGAACTGCGCCATGCCGACATGGTCTCCAACCGGATCATCCAGCTCGGCGGCGATCCCATCATTGAGCCCAAGCTCTGGTACGAACACACCAACTGCGGCTATGACGCTCCTACCGATCCACATGTGGTCCAGTTGCTGATCCAGAACATCAAGGGCGAACAATGTGCCATTGATGTCTATGACGGGATCCTCAAGCACTGCCGCGACATTGATCCGGTCACCTCCAACATGGCCCTACAGATCCTGGAGGATGAGGTCGAGCACGAAGAAGACCTCCAGGCCCTCCAGGAGGACATCCAGCTGCTCATGGCCAAGCAGGGCTGATGACGGTGTGCGTCATGCGCCACCAGCAATGACAGGATTGCTTATCGCCTGCCTTGCCATGGCTGTCTAGGATGCTGCTGCGCGCCATGTGCTTCTGACGCGTGGCCGTTCAACAGGCTGTTCTACGACAGCTTGGCAGGAGCTTTGGCCCTTCTGGCACCAGAGCCCTTTCCTTTGACGCATCTTGACGCGGTCGCTTGAGAGGATATCGGCATGGCTTCGCAATCCTGGCTCACCTGTTTCGTCTCGGCCTGTCTGATGGCCCTGCCGGGCCTGATGACGGCCAGCGAGTTCGTGGAGCCGGCCTTCCCGCTGCAAGCCGGTTTGCGCCTGACAATCGCCACCCCCTTGATGAGCGTGGACGTCATTGACGATGTCGAGGTTGATACCGCCATCACCGTAGAGGCCATGTGGCACCACCTCTATCCGATCACCGATGATGGCTCAGTGCGCCTGATCGGCAGCCCTGGCCTGGCCATCGTCTACCAGGAAGGCAGCGCCAGCGGTATCGATGCTGACTATCTGCTGCCGGTGGTCCGTTTTCATCTTGGCATTGATGTCGCGCTCGGCTCGCATGTCCATCTCGAATGTGCCACGTTCGTCGGCGGCGGCGTCGGCACCCTCGACATCAAGCTGCCGAACTACCGGGAATACGAATACGGCTTGGTCAGCGAATGGGGCGTCACCGCAGCCTGCATCATTCGGGCCGGCAGCATGGAGATCGGCGGCGGCCTGGGATGGATGGTCCGGCGCGGATTCAACCGCTTCGCCGTAGACGGTACCACCCTGGTCGACATCAAGATCAACCAGCAATACCCCAAGGCCTTCATCGCCCTTGGCTGGACATTCTGAAAACGGGGCAGCCCGCTGCTTTTCAGATGGCTTGCGGCATGTGGCCCAGTCGACTATTCCTTACAGACTCCCAGGATCGCCGCATCTTCACTCGGAGCACCGGGCCTTGGCCCGCGTGCATTGGCGGGCGGAGGTTCTTGAGATGGACATAGGCCAGGGCGGCGGCACCATGTAGCAATGCGCTTGCGTTCATCATCGCCGTGAATGATTCCGAGTCGCGCGATCTGCAGGCCGTATTACGCTCATCATGGCGACATCCTGGCCGGTATTCGACGAAAGCATGGCAGCCGCGCGTCAGCACGCGGGCCAAGGCCCGGTGCTCCGTGGTGGTTTTATGATAGGCAATGGTTATTGGCGAGTCCGGAGCCGAAAAAGCACGGCCAGGCGACCTGTCAGTCTATTCCTTACAGACTCCTAGCGCTGGCAATGCCGACACCAGACCGTCACGCGACCACCAAGAGTCGTATGATCCAAGGGTCTGGCACATATCCGGCAGGGTTCTGCTTGACGACCATAGACCTGTAGATCGTGCTGGAACCATCCCTGATCACCCAATGCGTTGCGGTAGTCACTGATGGTGGTTCCCCCAGCCGTGATGGCCGCCGCCAACACCGTGGTGATGGCTTCCCGCAAACGCGCCAAGCGCGCTGGGGCGATCCGTCCCGCCGCTCGACGAGGATCGATACCAGCCATGAAGCAGGCCTCATTGGCATAGATATTACCGATCCCGGCAATCACCCGCTGATCTAGCAACAAGACCTTGATGGGAACCCGCCGTCCCCGACACGCCGCCACCAGATGGGTGGTGGTGCAGGCTGCTTGGTCCATGGCATCCGGCCCCAAACCCGCCAGGAGCGGATGTCCATTACCAGTCGGACAGAGATCCACGAGGCCGAATCGACGCGGATCATGATAGACCAGATGCCGTCCATCGGCCAACACCAAAGCCACATGGTCATGAATCCGGGTGGAGCCATCCGTCACCACTCGCCATGTACCGGTCATGCCGAGGTGATTGACCAGCTGCAGTCCTTCGCAATGCCACAACAGATACTTACCATGCCGGCTCAGGCTGGTGATGGTGCGACCACGCAACTGCGATGACATGCGGCGGGGAAAGGGTCGACGCAGACCAACCGTACCATGGCGCACAGCCACGATCTGACGTGAACCCTGGGCCAGGACCGCTGCCAATGCTCGTCGCATGGTCTCGACTTCAGGCAGCTCTGGCATCAAAGCCCTTCAACACAGGTACTGAGATCGGGAGCAGGGCTGCCCGTGCTCCAAGAGGCCGATCGCAGCGCCATCCACATCATCAACCCAGGATCATCAACGAGCGCGCAGTTCCGGCAGATCATGCTGCATGACCTGCTCAAGCAGGCGTTGACGCCGCGCCGAGATCCGCGGCAGACCA
>SLQH01000303.1 GCA_007131555.1 Planctomycetota bacterium
ATAGGGGGCGTCTGGACAAGCGGACCCTTCTTGGGTAGAGCCGTCTATCGGGCCACTGGATGTTCGTTTTCTGTTCGAATGGCCCGAAATGAGCAAAATACCAGGGGCCATGCTCAACCCACGTTGCCTCAACCCGCGGCGCAACAACGCTCACCGCGATAGCCAACGTCCGTCGCGCCGCGGCTTGAAGCAACGCTAGTCATTTGGTGTTGCTCTCACGGCCAAGCCAGGCGATGTGCCGATTATCCCTTACAGACTCCCAGGTCCTTGATCTTGCGTGATGAGGGTGTTCCCTATCATGCCCCATCATGATATCTGCCACCATGGATGCCGTCAGCGCCTGGTTCGATACTGCGCCCAATCGTGAACGCAGCGGCAGCTACGATGACCTCAAGCTTGAGCCCATCCGGCGGGTCCTGGCCGAACTCCCCTGTCCGCCGCGTCCGGTGACGGTTGCCGGAACCAAGGGCAAGGGATCGACGGTGGCGATCCTCGAAGCCCTGCTCCTGGCTCATGGCCGATCCACCGTGGCCTTCACCAGTCCCCATGTCCTTGATCTACGCGAGCGATGGCGTCTGGACGGGTGCAGTATTGATGTGGTCCGGCTGGCCGAGGCCTGCACGGTGGTCGAGGCGGCGCAGGGTCGTTGTGCCACGCCATTGACCTACTTTGAACGTTGTTTTGCGGTAGCCTGTGTCTTGGCGGCCCAACATCCGCAGGCGGTGTTCCTGTGCGAGGTCGGTCTGGGTGGTCGTCTGGATTGCGCCAATGTCCTCGATACCCGTTTGGCGATCCTGACCCATCTCAGCTATGACCACACCCATATCCTGGGCAATACCCTGGAGGCCATCGCCGGGGAGAAGCTGGCGGTGGCTCGGCCTGATGCGCCCCTGCTGATCGCCGCGCAGAGTTCAGAGGGGGCTAAAGCTGTGCAGGCCCGTCTTGCGGACCGATCATCGGCCACCTGGGTAGGAGCCCTGGCTGATGATTGGTCAGTGGGCCTGGCGGGGGGCCATCAGCGCGACAATGCCGCCGCTGCCGTGGCTGCTGCCCGTCATCTGCTGGGTGATGAGTGGTCGCCCGAGCGGGCCCGGCAGGCCGTGGCCGTGATCCGCCTTGCGGCCCGCTGTCAGCTTGTCGATCTGGATGGCGGTCGGCGTCTGATCATCGATGGGGCCCATAATGCGGCCTCGATCGCCGCCACCCTGGCGGTGGTGCCCCAGTTGTTGCGCCGACCCTGGTATCTGATCCTGGGTCTGGCCCAAGACAAGGATGCTGAGGCCATCATCCCTGAGATCGTTCAGGCTGCTCCTGAGGCTGTCCACCGCTGTGCGTATGCCTGGGCCAGATCACGTGGACCGCACGATTGGCCGGTGGCCGCTCAGGACTGGCCGTGGCATGATTCCATCAGTGCGGCCTTGGCGGCCCTGCCGGCGACAGGCGATGTCTGCATCACCGGCAGCTTCTACCTTGCCGGTGAGGCCCTGCTGGCCTGTGGTCATGGCGACGTCGCGGCGGTCGCAAGGTGCTGATCCCTGACTTGTCGTGGGCTCTTCTTCTGTGAGACTGCATCCATGCCGCGTTCTCCATCACGACAGCCAAGCGATCTGCGTCTGAACCAGGCCATTGCCCATGCCGGAGTCTGTTCACGGCGGGCGGCCGATGTCATGATCAAGGCGGGGCGAGTGCTGGTCAACGATGCCCCGGCTGAGCATCCTGGGGCCCGCTTTCGGCCCGGCCAGGACCGTTTGTGCATTGATGGTTGTGAGGTCACGGTGGCTCCGCCGAGCACTGCCGCAGATCGTATCCATCTCGCCTTCCACAAACCGGTCGAAGTGGTGTCGACCATGCATGATCCACAGGGGCGCAAGACCGTTGCTGATTTTCTCAGTGAGTCCTTGCGTGCCGCCCGCGTCCTGCCGATCGGTCGGCTTGACTACATGAGTGAAGGTCTGCTGCTGCTGACCAATGACTACGCCCTGATCAATACCATGACCCATCCCTCACACCCGGTGCCCAAGGTCTACGAGGTCCGTTTCGAGGGGCCTTTTGAAGACAGCATGCTGCAGGAGATGCGCCGGGGCATGACCCTCAGCGACGGCGAGCGCCTGCGGCCAGTGCAGGCCCGCCTGGTGCGCCGTAGCAATCGTGGGGGGGTGATGCACTGCACCCTGCATCAGGGGGTCAATCGTCAGTTGCGCCGCATGTGCCGTGATCTGGGGTTGTCGGTCAAGCGCCTGATACGCATTCGCCACGGTCCGGTATCGCTGGCCGATCTGCCATCAGGACAGCTCAAGCGGCTGCGCGATCAGGTCTTCAAGCATGTCAGCGATGGCGGGCGATCCGGGCGCTGAGCGCATCCAGGGCGCTGCGCATGTCAGGGTGGATGTTGAGCAGGCGGTCCATGCCGACGATTTCCAGCACTTTTCTGATGGGGGTCGGTATGCGGCACAGATGCAGTCGTAGACGACGATGCTGCTCACCCAACACCGCCAGGGCGCTGGTGGCGATGAACTGCATGGGGGCGCAATCCAGTACCACGCCGTAGGTCAGACGGGGATCGATGCCCTTCAGGGCTGCTGACATCTCCTCGGCGCTGTCATTGTCGAGGCGGGTCGGAAAGCTGAGGTGGGGAATGCGGTTGGAGATGCCTATGATATAGGCATAGGGGCCACTCACGCTATGGCTGGGCTGACCGATACGGATTCTGCTGTCAACGATCTGCGGCTGTTGTTGCAGGCCGCGCATGGCGCAGAGATGACGGGAAAAGACCCGGGCCACGGCCAGGGCGGCAGCTTGATTGGAAGCCACGGTATCAACGTGGAGACTATGGAGGGCGGCCGTCTGGTGTCGTTCCAGGCGGTAAGTCAGCACCACGGGAATGGAATGGAGGGTGGCCATATGGCTTCATTATGGCAGGCGGCAGCCCAGTCCCAAGAGCCAAGCTGGTTTTGGAGCCGAATACCGGGTGGCTGGGCGGCTTCGACAACACGAAACAGGCCACGCTGAAGGACAGCGCGGCCTGTAGACAGCGGATGAGGGGAATCGAACCCCCGTCCCCAGCTTGGGAAGCTGGTGCTCTACCATTGAGCTACATCCGCACATCATCATGACACTGGGTCATGATCTGATCTGTCGGGGCAACAGCCAGGCTCCCATGGGGACGATTTCCTGACGTGGAGGCATCTTATGGAGCCTGTTTGCGACAACAAGAGGCAAGGTCTGGGCTAGGAGCCTGTAAGGAATAGACTGACACGTCGCCTGGCTTGGCCTTTTGGGTTCCGGACTCGCCAATAAGCACTGCTCATCACAAAACCACCACGGAGCACCGGGCCTTGGCCCGCGTGCCGACGCGCGGCTGCTATGCTTTCGTCGAATACCAACCAGGACGTCGCCATGATGAGCGTCATACGGCCTGTGGATCCCGCGACTCGTGATCATTCACGGCGATGATGAACGCAAGCGGATTGCAGCCGATGGTGCCGCCGCCCTGGCCTATGTCCGTCTCAAGCATCTCTGCCCGCCAATGTACACGGGCCAAGGCCCGGTACTCCGTGTAATAATGCGGAGGCCCTGGAGGTCTGTAGGGGATCAATAGGCACGTCGCTTGGCTAGGCCATTTCGGTCGCTATCCCTTACAAGCTCCTAGGAGCCTGGCGAGAGGACGGTCGGTCATGGGCAACGCATCCATGGTCTGAGCGTATCCTATCTCAGTCACAGCTTGGTCCGCTTCGGGCTGAGATGGGCATCATCTTGGATCCCGATTCAGATCGGCGTATTGACGGTGGAACCTCCTGTCCGGCTTGGCAATATGGCTCATGTCGGGTAACGGTTCAGGTCTCTGGGGCATGATCGTTACCAGTCTTGCTTGGGCTCCATCGCAGGTGATGGAGGTCTGGTGCCAGGGGGCTATGAGCGGATGCAATCGGCGTAGCCGATCCGCTGGTGTCTGGATCGGCGACTCGCTGACCCAGACAGGTCCTTATGATCAGAAGGGTCAGGTTCTGACGCCAGACAGGACCGTAGGGGCGCGCCCCTGATGAGTATGTAACATGTCATTACCATCTGCAGCCATTGATGCCTTGAACAATGCCGAGGTCGGCGATCCGTTCTCGATCCTCGGTCCGCACCGCGATGACTCCGGGACATGGTGGATACGGGCCTGGGTCCGCGATGCCGAACGGGTGTCGGTCATCCGCGAGGGGGGCGAGGCGATCCGCTTGCAGCAACGGGCTCCGGGCCTGTTCGAGTCGGCCATTCCCGCAGTCGGCGATCGCCTCGTCTATCATTACGAGGTGCTCCGCTACGGTACGACTGAACACCTGGCCGATCCCTACGCCTTCTGGCCACAACTGAGCGAGTTTGACCTGCAGCGCTTCAGTGCCGGGGCCCATCATCATCTTGAGCGGGTCCTGGGTGCCCGACCGATGACGGTCGAAGGTGTGGATGGCACCCTGTTCTCGCTGTGGGCACCCAATGCCCGCCGGGTCAGCGTCGTTGGTGACTGGAATGGATTTGATGGCCGTTGGTGTCCGATGCGTCTGCGCCATCCCTATGGGGTATGGGAGTTGTTCCTGCCCGGTATCGGTCCTGGTCAGCGCTACAAGTTCGAGATCCTGGGAGCGGATGGTCGGGTTCGGGTCAAGGCCGATCCCATGGCCCAGCACTGCGAGGTGCCACCAGCTACCGCCAGCATTGTCGTTGCCGATCCCCAGCATGAATGGGGAGATCAGGCCTGGATGGAGGACCGCTCGTCCAGTGACCCCGTGCGCCGACCGATGGCCATCTACGAGGTCCATATCGGCAGCTGGCAACGAGGTGATGATGACCGTCATCTGGATTATCGGGAGCTGGCCCCGCGTCTGATTGAGCACTGTCGCAACTGTCATTTCAACTGGGTCGAGTTCCTGCCCTTGGCGGCCCATCCCTTTGAGGGCAGCTGGGGCTATCAGGTGACCGGTCAGTATGCGCCCAACAGCCGCCATGGGGGGCCGGACGATCTGCGTTATCTCGTTGACGCCCTTCATCAGGCCGGGATCGGGGTGATAGTGGATTTCGTGCCGGCCCACTTCCCCAAGGACGA
>SLQH01000222.1 GCA_007131555.1 Planctomycetota bacterium
GACGACGTTACTCAACGGCATTGCCGCTGACAGGGGCACCGGTCAGGGCCCGCACCCCACGCGAGCCCCGTTGGGGCGCAAAACCACTGCGCTGTGCGCACCATCAATCCTTCACAAGCGCCTCGCTCAGTCGCCCTTCACGGCCTGCTGGCCCAAGCCAAGATGACCAGCATGTGACCTGCAATGCTCAACCCAACTGCGAAATCCAGGATGACCCCAGAACAACGACGCGGATTCTACGCTGGCAGTTTCGACCCACCGACACTGGCCCATATCGATATCGCTCTACGAGCCCGACAGCTCTGTGACAGCCTGGTGATCGCCGTAGGCAGCAACCCAACCAAGACGCCGCTCTTGTCTGACGCCCAACGTATCGATCTGCTGCGGACCTGTGTGAAGGACGCCGACATCGAGGTGGTGTCCTATCAGGGCGGCACCCTGGCCGCTGCCCGCGCCCACAATGCCACCCTGCTCATCCGCGGCCTGCGTCATGGCCAGGACGTCGACCATGAGCATCCCCGAGCCGAATGCCATCGTCGTCAGGGCCTTGAGACCATCGCCTTGTTCTCGCGCTATGATCAGGCATTCATCTCCTCGACCCTGGCCCGCGAACTCCTGCTGGCCGGTCATGGCCTGGACCATGTCGTGCCAACAGTTGTCGCTGAGGCCTTGCGGAACACAGTGCCGTGAGCCGCCCCGCCCGCGGGGTGTACCGATGGCGCCACATGGCCCCATTCTGGCATCAACTGGCCGTCCTGCTGCGCTCCGGCCTGGCCCTGCATCAGGCCATCCCCCTGGCCGGAAGCGGCAGTGCCCCAGCAGTGGCGCGATGGAGCCAGTCCCTCGGCCAGGACTGCGGCGAAGGCCTGAGCCTGGAAGAGGCCCTCCGCCGCCACCAGACCCCCACCTGGGCAGCGGCCCTGATCGCCGCCGGCGAGCACTGCGGACGCCTCGCTGAGACCTGCGATCATCTGGCGACCCTCTACCATGATCTCCTGATCAACCGTCGCCAACTCATCAATCGCCTGCTCTACCCCCTGTTGGTGTTGCATGCTGCCCTGGTCCTGCCAGCAGTGCCCATGGTGGTCCTTGAAAATCGCCTCTGGCCGATGGCCCTGGGGCCACTGATCCTATGGGCCGGCGTGGCCATCCTGGTAGCGACCTGGCGCCTGATCGTTCATCGCTGGGCTGCCGGCTTGGTCCTGCTGCCGCCCCTATCGCTGGTCGGTCGACCGTATATCAGCGGTCGGATCTGTCGGGTCCTGGCCATCGCTGCTGAGGCCGGCATGCTGCATGATCGGGCCTTGTCGCTGGCCGCATCGGCATGCGGCAATCGCATCATCACGGCCAAGCTGGAGAACGCTGCCCAGGCCATGACCGGCGGCCACCAGCCATCCATCACTACGGCACTGGGCCAGATCACCATCATCGACGACAGCAGCCTGGCCCTGATCAACAGCGGTGAGCAGGCTGGCGCCCTCCCTGACGCCCTGCGTCGCGCTGCCAATCTGGAAGAGGAACAACTCCGCCAACGCATCTCCTGGGCCATTCGCATCATCGCCGCCCTGGTGATGACAGCAGCGCTCATCGTGGCCCTGATCCAGGTGGTCAGTTTCTGGCTTGATCACATCGCCCAAATCGAGGCCCTCCTGTAACCGAGTCAAACACCGCGTGCTGCTTGTCCACAGCTCGTGACGCCATATATTTATTGTCGAAGATTCGTTGAGAGAGGGCCCTGCCTGGCCTTTTTGGAGATCGACCATGACCAGAATCAGCCTTGGTTACTGCCTGCTCCTGGCGCTTGTCATCAATCCGGCAGCAGCCAATGAATACCATGCCCCCCATCCCGAACCGACCGCCGAAGAAGTCCAGATACTGGTGCTGATGAACCGTTTCCGGGCTGACCCACAACGGGAGAAGGAGATCCTCCTGGCCATGCGCGGCAAGACCTGGCATCCACGAGACATTGATTGGGAGATGTTTGAACGGGAGATGGACCAACTGACATCTGCCCCGCCCCTGGTCTTCGACCTCAAGGCCCTGGACGCCGCCCGTCGGCATTCCCATTACATGATCATCAACAACGTCCTCACCCACCACCAGGAGGAGGGTCGCCCCGGTTTTGTCGCTCGTTCATTTGCCGACCGCATGCGGGCGGCCGGTTTCCAGGGTACCCCACGCGGTGAAAACGCCTTTCGCGATGCCCCCGACCCAGCAGCTTCGAACTTCGGCTTCATCGTCGATTACGGGCGCGGTCCCGGCGGCATGCAACCTGGTCGTGGCCATCGCATGAACATGATCAACCCGGCCTTCAATGTGGTTGGCCCCAGCGCAGTGCCACACGGCAATCGACTGTCGGTCACTCATAAATTCGGGTCCGTATCGGGTCGCTTCGCTGGCGGCGTGATCTACAGTGACCGTAATAACAATGGCGCCTTTGATCCCGGCGAAGGCCGGGGTGGAGTCCAGATTGTGACTGCCTGCGGAAACGCCTCGACCACCACCTGGGACAGCGGGGGATTCGTCCTCAAGCTGCCTGGCAATGGCCCAGTGACCCTTATCGCCCGTTTCGGCGAGCAGATCCACCGTCAGGACTTCCCTGCCAGCAGCGACAATGTGCTGTTCGACTGGATCATCCCGGCCCAAGCTGACCTGGATGCCGCTGATCGCCTGTTGACCATTCTTGAGCAGAGCAGCGGTGATCAGCGTCGCTTCACCGCTCTGGTCAATCTGCTCCTGGGAGCCCGACGTCTCCAATTGGACCCTGAGCGTCTGGAACGCATCGCCGCACTGACCGCCGAGGTCGAGGCTGAACTGACGGCGGCCCAGAACGAGGTGGAGCAACTGGCTGCCGCAGAAGACGCCCGGGCCTTTCAACAGGCCATGCGCAACCACCAACGGCGCTACCGGGGCACCGCTGCCGAAGCCTGGTTCCGTGATTTTGACAGCTATCTCAAGGCCACGGCTGCCGTCAACAATGTTGCCGCCCAGCCGGACCGCTTCCAAACAGCTGATCGACGACGTCTGCACGAGATGGTCAGCGCTGCACATGATGCCGCCACCAGTGACATCCGCCAGCGCTTCGCAGCCCTGGTCGCCCGTAGCAGAGCGTTGATCGACTCGCCCTGATCGTAGCAACAGCACAACGGCTGCCGGCATATATACACCATAGGAACAGCATTCATCGGCCACGACTCAGGACTCAAGGAACTGAGTCCTGACGCCATTCCATGACACCACCCACAGCACCTACCATGTCTTCATCAAGCACACCGCAACTGGACAACTACCAACTACTGGAAAAGGTCGGACAAGGCGGCATGGGGGCCGTTTACCGGGCCCGCCAGATATCCGTCGACCGCATAGTGGCGGTCAAGATACTGGCTCCGCAACTGGCCAAGGATAGCCAGTTCGTCGACCGCTTCCTGCGCGAGGCCCGCGCCGCGGCGAATCTGTCCCACCCCAATCTGATCCACGTCTATGACTGTGGGACATGCGGTCAATGGCACTACTTCTCCATGGAATATGTTGCCGGTGCCAATCTCCGTGAAGTGGTTGAGGACAACGGCCCCCTGGATGAACCCACGGTGATCAGCCATATGATCTCGGTGGCCGACGCCTTGCGAGTGGCCCACGCCAAACACATCATCCACCGCGATGTCAAACCGGAAAACATCATCCTCACGGCAGACGGCAAAGCGAAACTGGCGGATCTCGGCCTGGCCAAACCCCTGACCGACAACAGCGATGAGCCCAGCAATGAAACGGCTGCCGACAGCATGTCCTGTGAAGGTGACCTGACCGTTGCCGGCACCGTACTGGGCACCCCCCGCTTCATGTCCCCCGAACAGGCCCTCCGCCAGCCAGCCGACCAACGCAGCGACCTGTACAGCCTGGGGGCGACCATGTTCTGGTTGTTGACGGGCCTTGCCCCGTTCAATGGCCGCAACGCCAAGGAATTGATGCGGCATCACATCAAGACGCCACCGCCACCCATACGCCAACTGGCACCGCACATATCGCGGCAGACCGAGACCCTGTTGTTACGGCTGCTCGCCAAGAATCCACAAGAGCGACCCCAGGACGCCCCGCAACTGATTGCCGCGCTGACCCAGCTCGGCACCAGTGCTGGACGGATGGCCGGCAGCGGCCACCGTCCACGAGCAGCACGCCAGGGACGTTCCGGCGGTCGCCAGCGACAGGTCGGGCCCACGGCAGCGATCATTGCCGGAGCGGCAGCCCTGATGCTCATCGTCCTGGTGCTCATCGGCAGAAGCGGCCCCAGCGTATCCGGCCCGTCAGGTCCACAGGCCGGCGGCAGCAATGATACGCGGCCCTTTGACCATCACATCCCCCGTCACCAGGCCTCACCAACAGATCCCCCCGCCAGACCACGCCGCCAGGACCAGCAACGCCTGGAACAGGCCATTGCCTTGCGGCAGCGGGGTCCGCAACATTTTGCTGCCGCAGCTGAGATCCTGGAGTCGCTCAATGGCAGCGATAACGCCGACTTCAATCACAGCCTTGCCCAAGAGCGCGAGGCATTGGCCGAGGCCCAGCAGGCTTTTCGCACTCGACAATTGCAGGAGCTCTCCAGTACCGTGGAGGCGGCTTGTGCCCGTCATGATTACGATGGTGCCCTGACGGCCCTTGACAGCGCCACTCCAGATCTGGATGAACTCGAATCCTTGCGTGCCACAGTGCATGAACAAGCCAATAGCGCCATTGATGACCTGGTCGCGGCCCCAGTCACAGATGATGACCGCTTCGCGCTTGAGGAGGCCATCATTGCGGCTCGCAACATCCGTTATCACCATCGACAAGACGATCTGACGGCATTCATCCAAGATATCACCGACACGCTCCAGGCCCTCGACCAAGGCATCATCGACGAACGCGAAGAACGCTGGTTGGAGACGGCCCGGGCGGTCGTCGATCGGATCCTGAGCGGTCGGACCCGTGATGCCTTGAACAGACTTGATCGCGCCCGTGTGGATCCGGAACTCGCAGAACGGATCAGCGCCGTTGAGGGGGTCATCGACGCCCTGGCGTCACAGCGCCAGCGGGCCGCCACA
>SLQH01000335.1 GCA_007131555.1 Planctomycetota bacterium
CCATCGCCTATCACAAAACCACCACGGAGCACCGGGCCTTGGCCCGCGTGCCTACGCGCGGTTCCCATGCCATCTTCAAGAACCAGCCAAACCGGCGGCAGGGCGCCCGTGCCATGGCTCGTAGATACCTCGACTCGTGATCATGGGCGGCGAGAAAAGAGCGCAAGCGGGGTACGGCGATGATGGCGACGCCCCTGCCTATACCGGCCTCAAGGATCATCGCCCGCCAATGCACGCGGGCCAAGGCCCGGTGCTCCGTGTGGGGTGCTGGGCGTTGACAGCATCTGTGGCAGTTCAGGCGTTTCGTGTGGCTTCTGCGCCGTGGCCGACATTGCCAAGCCAAGCGACGTGTCAGTCTATTCCTTACAGGCTCCCAGGAGTCTACCCTGGACATGCTTGTAGTCGGATCCATCAAGGTCGCGCATCCAGCCGGCTGACGAAGGGAAACAGGGCGGACGGCACCTCGCGACGGCGGACGAAGATGGCGTCACCGCTGGGTGTCCGTTCCTGAAAGGCGATGTACAGGCGATTGCCGGCACCATCGAAGGCCAGGCTGGGCCGGGTCGCATTCCGCGACCGATCGATCTCTACGGCTTGTCCCAGGGGATGCCAGTTGCCGGCATCCCAGTAGGCGACGTAGATGGAACGCGAGCCACTGTGCGGCCCCTGCTCATCCCAGGCCAGTACCGGGTAACCGTTGATCATCAGCAGATGGGGGTTGTCGGCCGCCGCTGGGGTGCTGAGTAGAGAGACCGGGGCGCTGCCCAGGGGCGACCAACTGGCGCCGTTCCAGCGTTGGACCCAGATCCGTTGTTGACCGGATGCATTGGTGGCGCTGTAGGCGACATGGACATACCCGCCGGAATCGCTGACGATGCTGGGGTGGGACAGTCGGGCACCACTGCTGTGATCGGTGGCGACGATGCCGCCCAGGGTCGAGAAGGCGCTGCCGGAAAACCCGGAGACGTAGAGGTGGGTACGGGTGGGATCTGCGTTATCGCTCTCCCAATGGGCCAGGTAGTGGCTGCTGTTGGCGGGATTGCTGCCGAGAGCCACCAAGCGTACCGGAGAGCCATAGAGGTCCTGGGCGTTGTCGCGCTGCCAGGGGCCGTAGCGCCACGAGTTGCCAGACGAAACCTCTGCGATCCAGGCGGCGTCCTCGGCATTGAATCCAGCGAGAATGTCGGTTTCGACCCAGGCCGCCAAGGGCAGTCCGGAAGCGGTTCGAGCCAGGACCGGTTCACGGGCATCGGCCCCACGGAACAGCGAACTGCTGTACGGAGTGGAGACCTCCTTGCCGTCATTCCAGATGCTCCAGCCGGCAGCAGCGGTCCAGCGATAGACGAATACCCGGTCGATGGACGAAGGACCGGTGGTGCTACCGTCCTTGCGGCGGGCATAGGACAGGAAGATGGCGTTGCCGATGGCGATGAAGGAGGGGTTGCGCCACATGGCTCGGACCCGGCCATTGGTGGGGTCGCCGCCGAGCGGGTCAGACCAACCGATGCCGTCCTGCCATCGTTGCACAACGGCATGGGTCAAGGCGTGGCGGTAGCCGACATAGGGCTGGCCGGCGATCAGCATCATGGTGGCATCAACCGAGTCTCCGGGGTCCAGGCCCTCTGGATCAAGGCGGGCCCCCAGCAGTTGCCAATCGCCATCGCCGATGGCATCCAGGCCGGTGGTGAAGGACCAAGTCGCCCCGGTGGCCATGCTGGTGCCCTGGGTGTCGCTGGCCGATGAGGCGATCAGCACCACATACTGGGTGGCTACGGCAAGATTGACGTCTGGGGTGAAGGTGACGCTGTTGCTGGCGCTCAGATAGTCGACGGTGCCGCTGATCTGGACCCCGCCGCCCTCGATGGTGACGGTATCGGTGGTCAACGTGGTTGGATCCATGGGTCGATCAAAGGTCGCGCTGATGATGGTTGCGGTACCGATATCGGTCTGTCCATCAACAGGAGTGGTCGCAATGATTTGAGGAGGGCCGGCGGCGATGGCCGTGCTGAAGGTCCAGGTGAACGAGGATTGCAGGGTCTGCCCGCTGCTGGCCTGGACGCCGGCGGCCACCTCAACCAGATACTGGGCTCCTGCCATCAGTTCGTTCTCAGGGACGAGCTGGATGGCCTGCAAGGCGGCGTCATAGGCAACTGCCGCGCTGATGGCTACGGTCGAGCCCTCTGGGAACAGGCGCATGCTGCCCTGGGTGACCGTGGCTGGATCAAGGCTTTGATTGAAAAAGGCCCGGATGGTCAGCAGAG
Source organism: Planctomycetota bacterium (assembly GCA_007131555.1). Classification (GTDB taxonomy): domain Bacteria; phylum Planctomycetota; class UBA11346; order UBA11346; family UBA11346; genus SLQH01. The sequence continues at coordinate 2,262 of SLQH01000335.1, forward strand.
TTGGTTGCCCGCTGCTTCCGTCACTGGGATTGGTGGAGATCACCTCAAGGGAGCTGTCATCCTCGTCTTCGCTGACCCCACTGCCACAGGCGAGGAGCATGACACAAGACAACACCATACCTGCCATCCCCCATGGGAATGTCTGTACAATACGACCCGGCAGGGTGAGCATATGGCGCGCCCTTGTCTGATGGGACCCGGACCCAAGCTGAGGGCCCGACATGCGTTATCATACCTGTATTGCCGTGACCGGCAATGCCGTTGCACGATTTGCTGGAGACCTGTTCAGCACAGCGCCGGGCTGGGTACAGGCATGCGTCATGCGGGTCCTGGTGGGCAGCGTGTATCAGCGCCAGCGGAAGCGGCTCTGGTGCCAGTCGGCATCGTAGTATGAGGCGATGGCCCGTCCTGGCGGACTGACGCTGTCCAAGCGCTTGCGGTCCTCAGCGCTGATGGTGACCTCCAGGGCGCCGAGATTGTCGATCAGCTGGTCCATGGTCCGGGGGCCGATGATGGGGCTGGTGATGGCCGGCTGGTGCATGACCCAGGCCAGGGCCAGCTGGGATGGTGTGCAGCTCTTGGCGGCCGCCATGTCGACCAGGGTCTCGACCACATCGAAGCAGCGGTCGGTGAAATTGCGTTGGACCCAGGTGTTGTCCTTGCCGGCGAAGCGGGTGTCGGCCGGGCGCTGGTCGGGTGCCCGGCGGTCGCGGGTGTACTTGCCGGTGAGCAGGCCGGCGGCCAGAGGCGACCAGGGGATCAGGGCCAAGCCATACTGCTGGGCGACGGGGACCAGTTCGCGTTCGATGCGGCGATCCAGCAGGTTGTAGGGGGGTTGTTCGCAGACGGTCCGGTTCAGGCCGAGGACCTCGCTGGCCCACAACGATTCGACCACCTGGAAGGCGGCAAAGGTGCTGGTGCCGAAGTAGCGCACCTTGCCCTGGCGGACCAGGTCGTCGATGGCCCGCAGGGTCTCATCGATGGGGGTGTCGCTGCGGGGGCGATGCAACTGGTACAGGTCGATGTGGTCGGTCTGGAGGCGGCGCAGGGAATCTTCAACCGCCCGCATGATGTGGCGGCGGCTGGAACCGGCGGCATTGGGATCGTCATCGGCCATGGCCCCGTGGAACTTGGTCGCCAGCACCACCCGGTCACGCCGGCCATTGCGTTTGAGGGCCAGGCCGGTGACGCGTTCGCTCTCACCGCGGCTATAGACATCGGCGGTGTCCAGGAAGTTGACGCCGGCGTCCAGGGCCCGGTCGATGATGGCACAGGAGTCCTCTTCCGAGGTCTTGCCGCCGAACATCATGCAGCCCAAGCACAGCGGTGATACGTGGACGCCGGTGCGGCCGAGAAGACGATGGTCCATGATGCATCTCCTTGGTCAGACCAGGCCAGCGCCATCGACGCCGGCATAATGGCTCAGTAGTTGTCGCAATTGGCGCAGCGCGTGGAACATCCGGCTGCGCAAGGTGCCGAGGCTCACACCGCCAAGGATCTGGGAGGCGGCCTCATAACTCATTGATTGGAAGATGATCAGCTCAACGATTTCGCGATAGATTTGCGGGAGCTCTGCCAGGGCTTCGCTCAAGGCCTGGTTGGCCTCGGTGCGACTGAGGTTGTTGATGACATTTTCAGTGGAGGCTTCAGTGGTATTGACAATGACATCATCACCGGGTTGGCGATCGATATCAGTGAATGAGACCATCACCCGGCGACGTCGGGACTGGAGATAGTCGATGGAAGCGTTGCGGGCGATGGTATAGAACCAAGTGGAAAAGCGGCGCTCAAGATCGAAGCGCCCAACGTTTTCAAAGACCTTGAGAAACACGTCCTGGGCGATACAGCCGGATTCCTCGTAGTTGCGGGTGATCTGGTAGATGTAGGCCAGGATGGGGCGTTGATAGCGTCGATACAGCTCTTCAAAGGCGGTCAATGAGCCCTGTTGGCACATCCCTACCAGTTCTTCGTCGCTGCGCTCAGCCAAGCCCTCGTCCGTCATGGGTGGCTAAGATAAGGCCGCCATCTGCTCAGCCAAGTGGTGCTTGGCGCTGGGACGCAAATGTGTTGACCCCTGTCAGTCAAACATTGCGCCGGCAGACCGCCTGCCGACGGGTTGGGATTCGCCGATTGTCGCTGGCCACCATGTGGCTCAGACTGCCTCAGCCATGCGTACCGATCTGCACCTGCACAGCGACCGTAGCGATGGTTGGGATCATCCCGACGCGTTGCTGGCCGAGCTGCGTCGCCGGCGCTTGTCCTGGTGGTCCATCTGCGATCATGATACGGTGCGGGCCTATGATGATCTGCGGACCGTCGATGCTGATCTCAGCGGGCTGATTCCTGGTGTTGAACTGAGTGTCAGCTACGAGGGCCAAGAGATCCACATCCTGGCCTTGGGCATTGATGTTGATGCTCCAGACCTGCGGCGCCTTCTGGCCGCCCAGCAGGATGTGCGGCGGCGGCGGATTGTAGCCATCATCGAGAGCCTGAAGCGCCGCTGCGGTTGGGAATTGGAGCGTGCCCAGATCATTCCGGAGCGCAGCGACAGCCCGTCGCGCAGTCATCTGGCCCTGGCCCTGCTGCGGGCCGGTCTGGTGCCGCATATGACGGCCGCCTTTGCTGATCTGCTCAGTGCCGACTCCTTGATTGCCCTGGATCTGGAGCCCTTCATCCCGGTATCCGAAGCGCTGGCGTGTATGCGTGCCTTGGGGGCTGTCTGTCTGTTGGCCCATCCCTGTACCCTCCCGACCAACGAGGCAGTGAACCGTGTGATGGACCTCGGTCTTGATGGCCTGGAGTTGCGCTGTC
>SLQH01000291.1 GCA_007131555.1 Planctomycetota bacterium
CACGCAGAGAACGGCATGGTGGTCTGTTTCAATAATTCCGGCCAACGGCTGTGGTCAACCCCCACCCAGGCCCTGTGGAGATTAAGCGACCTCGAGACGCCGGCTCCTCGCATCATTGGCAACCGACTCATCGTCTCAGGCCAGGTCGCGCCAGGCACACAATCGCAGCGGTCAGCGTTTGTCGCTGATCACCTGGTGGGTCTCGACAGTACGAGTGGTGAGGTGGTCTGGCAACGCGCTACCGATGGCTGGGCCGCCAATCGTTGCGCGGTGCTGCGGGTCGCCAATGCCCACCACCAGCGTGATGTGATCATCACCGCATCAGGACAGATCATCGATGCGGATGACGGACGGCTGTGGCATGCCAGTACCATGAGCCATAGCGATTTTCGCCAACCGCCCGTGGTCGATGGCCAGACGGTCATCCTCGGCGGCACCGAGCATGCCATTCGCATCTGGCTGGACCAAGACAATCTGGTCTGTTGGCGGCCGTTATGGAACATGCAACGCTACAAGCGCAATATGCGCTGGCTGCCTCCGGCTATCTATCAGGGGGCATTCTATAGCATCAAGCCCTCCCACAATCACAGCGAACATTCTCCAGTGCCGATGGCAGATGTCTACGTCCACGACCTCGCCACCGGACATCATATCTCCACGCGCAAACCGGGCATCGACAACACCCTTGATGCTCGGGCAGCTGTGGTAGCCGGCGATAAGCTATTCGTCATCAGCGGCGGGTCATCCGGTTTTGCGGTCCGTAATCTGACACCGCAGGCGTTGATCTATACCGCTGATGCCCAATTGGTCGCCGTCAGTGTCAATGATGGACTCACGGCGGGGTCTCCACCGGTATTTGCCAAAGACCGGATGTTTCTCAACAACAATGCCGAGGTGGTCGCCATTGCCATCCGCGACCAAGAAGGTCTGCGTTATGCCGCTAATGCGGTGGCCAGCGAACTCACTGCTCGTCATCTGGCGATGCCGTTGTCGGCGCGTCTATCACAACAGCCCAAAGACATCGCTGGAACTCCAGATGCACCAGAAGACATGACAGGCCTGATTACTCCGTTCACGACCGGCACCATGCCGCATGATATGCTGATGATGGGCCCACTGCCACACCGGCCGGATTCGACCGCCCATCCCTCCTTTGATCCCCCTCATCCCATACCACAAACGACAACCACACTACAGATCGGAACCCAGTCCTTCTCCTTCCGCCCACTGCTCGCATCAGAGCACCGGGTACATGGTACTTCCAATCGAGATTACGGAACTGAAGCTTATGCTCCAACAGTGATTCCCAATCTCTCGGCACTGTTCGGAGAAAACCCGCAGCAACGCGGAATCTATCTGGCAGGAGTGATGCACACCATGACTCCGCAAGTCATGTCACTATCGTTGCGAAACACCGATCTTTGGCTAGCTGGTCAATATGTGAGAGCACACGATCAAGTCCGTATCAGTCCTGGATACTACCCCGTTCTGCTACGTATTCAATTCGGTCGCCTGCCGCCCGGCATTGATGTCTCGAGACTCCCAGCGCGAGCGTTGTTCTGGAGCAGAGAGGACCCCCAGGAACTGCTTCACGAGTGGTTTGAACAGCTGCGTCATTACCAACCGTTGATCAACTGGTGTCTTGAACACGGCCAGGGTGTTGGCGCCGGCGCTCTGCGATTGGCTTTACAGCGGCTCAATGACTAATACTAACACGACGACTCAGGCGGGGAAGCAACAAAAGGGCCCTGTAACTACTCAGACAAATGTCTTTCTTGGCACAATGGCCGGCCTGGGATCGCTGAGCCCCAGCTCGGCTGGTTTGAAAAGAGCGCGCAGTGCGTTGCCTTCCGGCCTTTTTGTTGCCCTCCGCCTGAGTAGTTACTCTGGAAGTAAAACTCACTAACGGCATGCAGTGTGATCTGTCACGTCTGGCCCACGTATATCACCAACGCTGCCGATAGCTGCGCGGTGGCATGCCGAAGCGGCGGCGGAAGGCCTTGCTGAAGGTGAAGGGGTCGCTGTAGCCGACCGCCGCTGCGATGGCGCTGATAGAATCAGCACTGTCCAGCAGCAGGTCGGCCGCCGTCTGCAACTTGCGCTCATTGAGATAGGCGACGGCGGTCAACCCTGAGTGGCGGCGTACCAAGCGGCTCAGGTGTGAACGATCGATACCACAGGCAGCGGCCCAGGCACTGACGTTGGCCAACTCGCTAGCGCGTCGATCGGCTATGTCCTTGATACGGGCGAAACGGGCCAACGAGCCGTCTTGCGACCGTGGCATCTGCTGCAAGAGCCGGGTGCGCAGGCCCAGCACCAGGGCCTCGCACAGGAGGTCACAACGGGCATCCACCCAGGGCCCACCCTCACGAGCGACCCGCATGAGGCCCAGGATGTCATCGGCCAGGGCCGTGTCGGGCACCGCCACCACCGGTGGCAGACCGCAGAGATGGTGGTCGAAGAGGACATCGGCTCGTTCGCCCTCGGCCACGATAATCCACAAATCGACAGGCTGCGAGATGATCAAGCGATAGGTAGAGGGCTGCGTCATGATCAGCAGGGCTGGTGATTGAAGCAGGCAGGACGCCTGATCATCGCGTTGCACCGTGGCCGATCCTGCCACCACACAGGCGATGAACCAGCGTTTCATCAGGGTTCGCTCCACCGGCCCCGCCGTTCCCCAGTGTTCGTGGGCCACCCGCTGCACAAGACGCTGAGGGCCGCCCACCCCCAGGGTGATGCTGTCCTTGAAGGTGACCTCGGGGATGGTTCTCATGGCGGCATCATATCACAGATTGACAGATATGCATCACCCGCCGCCATTCCCGCTGGTCTGTGCTGTCGCCATGATGATTGCGTCAGCACCCCACCCGATCAGGAGACCCCATGTCCGACATCCACTTGGCCGTCATCGGTACCCGCAACATCGGCCGCAGCCATATCCGCCGCGCCCAGGCCTGCCCCGGGGTCCGGGTGACGGCCATTGTTGAACCAGATGCGCAGCGCCGTCAGGCCTGCGCCGAGGAGTTCTCCATCACCACTACCCACGCGAGCAGCGAAGCGTGTTTCGCCGATCCAGCCGTGGACGCGGTCGTCCTGGCCGTGCCCAATCATCTGCACGCGCCCTTGAGCATCGCCGCCATGGCGGCGGGCAAGCACGTGCTGGTCGAAAAGCCGATGGCTACCAGTGTTGCCGAGGCCGAGGCCATGGTGGCAGCTAGCCGACAGCATGACCGCACGCTGATGATCGGCATGAACCAACGCTTCAGTCCTCAGGTCGGCGGGCTCAAGCGCCTGCTGAGTGACGGCCGTCTGGGGCAGATCCAACTGGCCCGCTGCTGGTGGAACCGCAACCGCCCCGGTGCGGGCCTATGGCAGCGCGGCGACTGGTTCCTGACCAAGACTGCGGCCGGCGGAGGGCCCCTGATTGACATCGGCATCCATCGCCTGGATCAGGCTCTGTGGCTGCTTGGCTTTCCCCAGATCACCCAGGTCACGGCGCATTGCAGTTACGGCCTGGGGGCCCAGGAAGCCGCCGCGCGGGGCAAGCGCTATGACGTGGAAGATGCGGCCGAAGTCCAGCTCCAGCTGGCCAACGGCGGCTGCCTGCAATTGTCTACGTCGTATTTCCGCAATGGACCTGTGGCCGAAAGCCAGAACCTGCACCTGTTCGGCACCGCTGGTGGCTGCGACCTGGGCGCCGGCTCCTGGTGGCAGGGTGACCACGAGACTCCCACGATGCTGTCACTGCCCGTCGACGACACGTGGCCAAGCGCCTGCGTTGAACATTTCGCCCGGGTGCTGCGCGGTGACGAAGCGCTGTGCGCCACCCCCGAGCAGGGCCTGCTCACACAACGCCTGATTGCCTGTGCCTACGACAGTGCCCAGCAGCAGCGCAGCCTGCCCTTCCACCACGCTGGAGACCGCTCATGACCACCCCCGCTCTGACCCTGACCACTGCCAGCGGCACCATTCGCATCGGCTACCGTAGTCCCCAGTTGGGCCCGGCCCTTGATGCTGAGGCCAAGATGCAGTTGGCCTGCGCCTGCGGCATGGAGGTGATTGAACCCCAATGCAATCGGCGCGAGATCACCGATCTCACCATGGCCGAGGACTATGCCGCCGCTGCGCGTCGCCACGGCATCGCGGTGCCCAGCTTCGGCTGTGACTTGCCCCTGCTGACGGCTGATCGAGCGGGCAATCAGGCCCAACTGGATTTTGTCCTGGCTGTGGCCGAGCGTCTTGGGGCAGGGCATTTCTTCACCCGCGTCCTGCTGCCCCCGCCCGAAATGGTGCAGCCCGCCGCCTGGGATCAACTGTGCCACCACCTGCCACCATTATTGGACCGCTGCGCCACCGCGGGCCTGCACTGTGGCATCGAGGCCGACGGCGGCACCTTCATCACCAGCGCCGAACGCCTGCTGCGCTTGATCTCCCTGGTGGACCACCCCGCCCTCGCCGCCAATTTCGACGCCTGCAACCTGTACCTTGGTGGCAGCGACCCGCTGGCCGCGATTCCAGCCCTGGCTCCGCGCATCTGCAACGGCCACATCAAAGACGGCATCTGGCATCCTGCCCGACACGGTGAAGTGGACATTGGACAGGGCGAACTTGACTGGCGCGCCCTGTTGGACGGTCTGCGTCGGCACGATCTCGCCATACCTCTGTTCATCGAACACTGCACAAGTCCTGAGCAGGTACGCGCCGCCGCTCGGCATCTGCGGGAGTGCTGTGCGATGGGGTGTTGATGAGATATCTTCGCCGCTGGTCGTACCAGTGCCTCATGGTTACCAGTGCTCTCTATAATTCCGAGGCGTGACTACTCAGAGACAACCTGTCTTCAGCAGTTCGCCTGCGGTTGTCAACCGCAGGCTATCAATTACGAGAGGGCCTTTGCGATCTCTGCGCTCATTGCGTGAGACCATTACGGAAGGTAACTACTCATCTATGGGCTGGGTTGTCAAGTCGGAGTTTGCAACCTTATACAGAGGTCATAGCTCCCCCTTACCCCCATAATAGGGAGTCTGCTGGACGTTTTTCTG
>SLQH01000140.1 GCA_007131555.1 Planctomycetota bacterium
CCAGCCTGGACGTCGCCATGATATCCGTCATACGGCCCGTGGATCCCGCAACTCGTGATCATTCATGGCGAAGATGAACGCAAGCGGCGTGTATTGGTGCACGCAAGCGAGATGCAACGCTGGTGCCGCCGCCCTGGCCTATGCCTGCCGCAGGATTCTCCGCCCGCTAATGTACGCGGGCCAAGGCCCGGTACTCCGTGTCATAATGCGGCTAGGTCAGCAAACAAGTCACGCCAAGCGATGTACCAGCCCATCTCTTACAGGTCTCCTAGAGACTGTCCAGATCCGCCGCGCGATCGACCTTGGCGACCGTCACCTCAGCGCCCAGGGTCCGGGTGATCATGCCGCTGATGGTCGCGCCGGGGCCGAGTTCGAGGAAGCGGGTGGCGCCGGCGGCCTGCATGGCCCGCAGGCAGTCGGCCCAGCGGACGGTCTGGGTCAGTTGCCGCACCAGGCGGGCGCGGATCTGGTCGGCCGGAACCGGGCGGGCATCGACGTTGGCGTAGACCGGAAAGCGCGGCTCGCTGACTGGGGTGGCGTCTAGGGCGGCGCTCAGGCGTTCGGCGGCGGGAGCCATCAGGGGAGAGTGGAAGGCTCCGGCCACCGGCAGGGCCATGGCCCGGCGGATGCCGTGCCCACGGGCGCCGGCCACGGCCCGCTCACAGGCCTGGGCGGCCCCGGAGATGACGATCTGGCCGGTGGCGTTGATATTGGCGATCTGCAGCAGGTCATCGCCGCGCACTGCCGCGCACAGGGCCTCGGCGGTGGCTTCATCGGCCCCGATCAGGGCCACCATGCCGCCGTCGCTGGCCTCGGCAGCAGCCTGCATGGCCTCGCCACGCAGACGCACCAAGCGCAGGGCATCGGGGAAGGTGAAGGCCCCGGCCACCAGCAGGGCGCTGTATTCACCCAGGCTCAGGCCGCCGCCAGCCATCACCGGGGGTGGGCCATGCCGCTCGACCACCGCCTGATAGGCCATCCATGAGGCGACCAGGATGGCCGGTTGGCTGATGTCGGTACGGGTCAGGCGTTCATCCGGCCCCTCAGCCATGATGGCGCTCAGGGCGAAGCCCAGCACCTCATCAGCTTCGTCCAGCACTGCCGCTGCGGCCGGTGAGGCGGCGGCCAGTTCGCCGGCCATGCCGATATACTGCGCACCTTGACCGGGAAAGACCAGGGCCTGGGTCATCGTCTTCTCCTGTGCAGGGGCCTTGTACGCAGGCCTGTGGCTTGGCTAAGGGTGTAACAACAGGTGGGCCCCTGTCCAGGAGCCTGTCCGGGATGGCGAGCGGGCATTGTCGGCGACATCGGGGCCGAAAATGCCCAGTCAGGCGGCATATCAGTCTCACAATAGCAGTGAGCCTAAAAACAGCAGTTAGGCTTTGGACTTTAGGCTATAGGGTTGCTATTCAAGCGGATATGCGCAGTCAGAATCGGTTCACTTTCTGGGTGAAAGCCCGAATCTGTCCAAATCGCCTTGTAGAGCAATCCTCCAGCCTCCAGCCTCCAACCTAAAGCCTCCATCCGGATTTAGGCTCAGTCACTTCCGGTGGCGACCGGTGCCCATTGGCATGGCGTGCGCGGCCTATAGCATAGAAACGTCACAGCCCTGTCACTTTGACCCTGGAGGCTCGCTGGTCGTCATGTTTGACAAGTTCACCGATCGTGCCCGCAAGATCATCGCCTTGGCCCAGAAGGAGGCTGAGCGCTTCAAGCATGACTATATCGGTACCGAGCATATCCTGCTCGGGCTGGTGAAGGAGGGCTCCGGAGTGGCGGTGACGGCCCTCAACAATCTCAGCGTGGATGTCGACAAGGTCCGCAACGAGATCGAGAAGATGGTCGTCACCCAGCAGAAGGACGGGCCGCCCACTCCCCTGCCGTTCACTCCGCCGGCCAAGAAGGTCCTCGAACTGGCTTCTGAGGAGGCCCGTTCGCTGGGCCACCCCTATATCGGCACCGAGCACATCCTCCTCGGCCTGCTGCGCGAGCAGGAGAGCATGGCGGCCCAGGTCCTGGTCAATCTTGATGTCAAGCTGGAGGATGTCCGAGCCGAGATCCTCGACCTCCTGGGGGCCACTGATCCCACCGGCTTCATCGGTGCGGCTCCGAGCGGGCCGGAGAAGGGGCCGGAGAAGATCCGGGCCCAGGCCAAGCGCGGCGCTGATGACAGCGCCACCCCGGCCCTGGATGCCTTCGGCCGCGACCTCACCGTGGCTGCTGAGAATGGCGAGCTGGATCCGGTGATCGGTCGCGACAAGGAGATTGAGCGCCTGTGGCAGATCTTGTGTCGGCGGACCAAGAACAATCCGGTGCTGCTCGGTGAACCGGGGGTCGGCAAGACCGCCATCGTTGAGGGCATGGCCCAGTCGATCGTCCTCAAGGAGGTTCCCGATCTCCTGGCCAACAAGCGCATCATCAACCTTGATCTGGCCAGCATGGTGGCCGGTACCAAGTACCGGGGTCAGTTTGAGGAACGCATCAAGGCGGTGATGAAGGAGGTCAAGCAGGCCAAGAACATCATCCTGTTCATCGACGAACTGCACACCCTGGTCGGAGCCGGCGGGGCCGAGGGGGCCATCGATGCCTCCAATGTCCTCAAACCGGCCCTGTCACGCGGCGAGATCCAATGCATCGGTGCCACCACCCTTGATGAATATCGCAAGCATATTGAAAAGGATGGAGCCCTGGAGCGGCGTTTCCAGACCATCATCGTCGAGCCGCCCAGTGTCGATGACGCCGTCAAGATCCTCCATGGTCTGCGCGACAGCTACGAGGCCCATCATCATGTTCGTTATGATGACCAGGCCCTGGCGGCGGCGGTCCAGCTGTCTGATCGTTTCCTGTCCGGTCGCTTCCTGCCCGACAAGGCCATCGATGTCATCGATGAGGCCGGTTCGCGCCTGCGCCTGAAGGCCACGGCCCGGGCTCCGCAGTGCAAGGAACTGGAGCAGCAGATCAAGGAGCTTGAACGGCAGAAGTCCGAAGCCGTGCTCAACCAGGACTACGAGCAGGCGGCCGAATACCGCGATCAGGCCGAGCGCAAGAAGGTTGAACTGGCTGATCTGCGCCGCAGCCATGAGGAGGAGACCCGCAAGATCTGTGGCGTGGTCAACGAGGACGTGATCCGTGATGTCATCAGCAAGATGACCGGCATCCCCATGCAGCGTCTTGATCAGGATGAGGCCCGTCGCCTGCTGCAGCTCGAAGAGCATCTGCATAAGCGGGTCATCAGCCAGGACGAGGCCATCACCACCCTGGCCCGGGCCATCCGCCGCAGCCGGGCCGGCCTCAAGGACCCCAAGCGACCGGTCGGTTCCTTCATTTTCGTCGGTCCCACCGGGGTCGGCAAGACCCTGCTGTGCAAGGCCCTGGCCGAGTTCATGTTCGGTGAAGAAGAGGCCCTGATCCAGGTCGACATGTCGGAGTTCATGGAGAAGCACAACGCCAGCCTGCTGGTCGGAGCGCCTCCCGGCTATGTCGGTTATGAGGAAGGCGGCCAGTTGACCGAGAAGGTCCGCCGGCGGCCCTACAGCGTCATCCTCCTCGATGAGGTCGAGAAGGCCCACCAGGACATCTTCAACATGCTCCTGCAGATCATGGAAGAGGGGCATATCACCGATAATTTCGGACGGCGCATCGATTTCCGCAATACCATCCTGGTGATGACCTCCAACGTCGGCGCCGAAGGGGCCAGCGAGGCCGGGACCCTGGGCTTTGATACCCTGGCCAACGGCGAGGACTATGGTCATCGGGCCAGCTCCCTGGCCTACAAGAAGGCCCTTGAGGACTACTTCAAGCCGGAGTTTCTCAACCGCCTCGATGACACCATCGTCTTCCGCCCCCTGGAACACGCCGATCTGCGTCAGGTCCTGCATCTTGAGTTCGCCCAGGTTGCCAGCCGGGTGGCCCAGCAGGGTCTTCAGGTCCAGCTCAGCGACGCGGCCATAGAAAAACTCCTGGATGAGGGCTTCAATCCCCGCTTTGGTGCCCGGCCCATCCGTCGCACCATTGAGTCACGGGTTGAGGTGCCCTTGAGCGAGGCCCTGCTGCGCGGTGAATTCGAGCCCGGCACCACCCTGGAGGTGGCGGTAGACGACGGCGACATCGTCTTCCGCAGCATTGCCCGAGCCGAAGATGAGCCCCTGGCCGAAGATGTGCCGGTGAGCCCTGGTGACGAACAGCCGTCACATGACGCCCGCTGAGCCGATCCGGTCATCGGCCGCCATCGCCGTGCTGGTTGTGGGGGTCCTGGCCTGTTCCAGTGCCGCCATCTTCATCAAGGTGGCCACGGTCTCGCCGCCCATCATCGCCGCCTGGCGTCTGCTGATCGGCGGCAGCCTGCTCATGCCTCTGCTGTGGCAGGCCCGCCGGCGCCATCCGGATATCGCCTGGGGCACCATCATCCGCACCGCCGGCCCGGCCGCTCTGCTGCTGGCCCTGCACTTCTGGAGTTGGAACGACGGCCTGCGCCGCAGCATCGTCGCCAATGCCTCGTTGATCGTCAATCTCACCGCTCCGGTCATGCCGGTGATGGTATGGCTGCTGCTGCGCGAACGCATCACCCGGCGCGAGGTCGCCGGCACGGCCATCGCCATGACCGGGGTGGTGGTGCTGGGCATTGCCGATGTCCACCTGACGCCCGAATATCTGGTCGGCGACCTGATCTGCTTCGCCTCCATGCTGGCCTTCACCCTGTATCTGGTCTGGGGCCGCCGGAGCCGCCGTCATCTGCCCTCGATCTGGCTCTATCTGCCCCCCGTCTATCTGCTGGCCGGCCTGATGTGCCTGTCGGGTGGCGCCCTGATGTCGGAACCGATTCTGCCCCAGGGCCTTGATCAATGGTGGCCCCTGCTGGGTCTGGGCCTGATCCCCACCGTCATCGGCCATTCCATCCTCAACCGCTCCATGCAGATCCTGCCCAGCCAGAGCGTGGCGGTGGTCAATCTCGGTCAGTTCATCCCTGCCACGCTCATGGCCTGGCTGTTCTTCTCTGAACTGCCCGGCTGGGATTTCCCCTTCGCCGCCG
>SLQH01000353.1 GCA_007131555.1 Planctomycetota bacterium
ATTTTCGGGGCAGCGACAGAGGGCGACTGCTGTCGTAGCGCGGGTCCCGCTCCTGGCTGACTGATATCCAGCGCAAGCCCTGATCACGGTACAAGGCCCCCGCCTGGGCGGCCGGGGCAATGATCCAGGATTCCATGCGATCAATCAGGGCCGGCACTTCCGTATCAAGCCGAGACTGCACGGCCCTGGGCACAGTCAGCGCTGACAGCAAGGATCTGATCTGGGTGTACGCGGCCCGGTAATCCTCGACGCTGCTGTACAACAGGGACCGCAGGGCAGCCGAGCGGTAATGGACTCCACACATGCCCGGCCGATGCAAGGCCCGTAGGGGATTGAACACCTCGGCCTCGGCCAAGGACGCCTCTGCTCCCCACTGTGTCAACAGGCGCTCTGAACCGCCGCTGTGCACCAACAGATAGTCATCTCGCACCGTCACGGTCAGCGACCAGCGCAATCCGCTCAACCAGGTGATGAGGTCTGCCTGTTGCGACAGATCAGCATCCATGTCTTCGGCCATCATGACCAGAAACTCGCGGCCCAAGGCCACCAGACGGCCTCCTTCCAGAACCAAGCGATGCTGCCACTGCTCACCGGCCTGTTGCTGGTAGCGCAGCACCTGCTGATCAGCCAGCGCCGGAGCCAGCATCGCCATGCCCTCATCGATCAGCGTCTGGACCGCCTCCGGATCGGTCAGACGAGCCCCAAACAGGACCTCTGGCACCGCCAGGTCCTGACGTAGCTCCAACAAGCGGTCAATGGGGAAGGGTGGCCATCCCCATTCACCACTCATCTCGTGCTCGATCATCGACCACATGAACGCCTGATACAGGGCACCCATTGCCTGTAATTGCTGGGGCGCCTCACCATCAATGGTCAGGAACAGCTCCTGCTCGCCCAGCTGGACCAGGGCCGCCAGGATCCGACGCCCGGTCGGACTGTCGATCACGGCCAGCAATTCGTCAAAATCTGGATCATGACGCATCGACGCCATGGCCATCAACACCCCAGGTGACTGGGCCAGACGCTGCACAGCGCTGCTCTGCCACAGATCGCGCAGCATGGCTCCACCCTGGTGCAGACTCCAGAAAGCGGCCACCTCTGCCGACACCTTGGTGGCCGCCCCGAAGTCCTGCTTCATCGCCGCGTCCAAGGGCACCGCTCGCCGTAAGGCGATGTCAGGATCGCTGCTGGCAGTCTGACTGCCTCCGCATCCGACCAGGATGCCCATGGCAAGCACAAGCGGGCAGCACACAGATACCAACAGATGGCGACACGAACAGACCATGGAAGACTCCTGGGAAAAGGCCGCCGCCACGTACTGTCCTGACACGGCAGACAGGATGCGTGAACAATCGGCAGATGCTTTGGGGAGGGCAGCATAGTCTGGCCGCGCGCCTTGCGCAAGCCTGGAAAACCATGCCTCCTTGGCCGCGGCACCATCGTTGCCTCTCGTTGGCGTTCGTCACTGCCGAGAATGATCACGAGTCGCGGTGTCCACATGCTGTATGATGGTCATCATGCCGACGCCCGGGCTGGGATGCGAAGAAGATATGACAAGCACGCGGCTGCACGCGGGCCAAGGCCCGGTGCTCCGTGGTGGGATTGTGGTGGGCGGTGGTTTGGGACGGGGCTGGAGGGTGGTGGACGGATGCCGTGGGTGATTGTTGGTGGGATCTGGTGTTTGGTGATGGAACGGCGGGCTGAAGCCCACCATCCGTGCCGGCTGAAGCCGGCGCTACTACTTGGTCCGCGTGCAGTGGCGGGCGATGATCCTTGGGACCGATATAGGCTGGGGCGGCGGCACCATCGTTGCCTCTCGCTGGCGTTCGTCACTGCCGAGAATGATCACGAGTCGCGGTATCCACATGCCCTATGACGGTCATCATGCCGACGCCCGGGCTGGGATGCGAAGAAGGTATGGCAAGCTCGCGGCTGCACGCGGGCCAAGGCCCGGTGCTCCGTGGTGGGGTTATGAGGGGCAGTGTTTACTGACCAGTCCGGGCCCAAAACGCACTGCGCCATGTCCGATCGCTATCCCCGACAGACTTTTCCACGAAAAACCAGGCGATAAACATCCTTCGAGCACTGCGCTGAGTCGCCTCCAACGCCACTCTCCTTCAGGCGATCAAGCCCATCTGGCGCAGGTGGCGGATCAGGTCGAAGCGCAGCACCGGCTTGCGCAGGAAGACATCGCAGCGGGCATGGAAGGTGCTGTTGACCAGTTCCTCGGCAGGGTCGGCGGTGCAGATGATGATGCGCGAGCAGCGCTCTGGCGGCAATTCCAGATCCCGTTCGCGACGACGCCAGGCGGCCAGGACGTCGCGGCCGTCACCCTGGGGCAGATGGATGTCGAGCATGACCAGGTCGTACCAGCGGTCGGCATCGGCGGCCTGGCGGGCGGCGAGCAGGGCCCCACGGGCATCGGCGGTCTCGTCGACCGGGCCGTAGGGCTTGAGGAAGCGCCGCAGCAGGGCCCGTTGCACAACGTCGTCTTCCACCACCAGGCTATGCATGGGCCACCTCCGGCGGCGGCTCAAGCGGCAGATCAAGGCGGAACACGGTGCCATGCTCGGCATCGCTGACGAAGGAGACGTGACCGCCCAGGAATCGTTCGCCCAGGAGCCTGGCGCTATAGGTACCCAGGCCCCGGCCCTGGCTGGCCTTGGTGCTGAAGGAGCGGGTGAAGACCGCCGCCTGGACCGCCGGCGGCATCACGCCAGGATTGCCGACCGCAAAGCGCAGGCCTTCGGCCTGGGCGCTGGCCGAAATCCACACCAGGCCCCCGGCCTCGGTGGCCTCGACGGCATTGCGCACGAAGTTACCGAGGATGCGGGTCAGCAGCACCGGGTCGCTGCGCAGATGCAGACCGTCGCCAGCATCGCGGACCTCGATGCGCGGGGTCCCAGGCGAACGGCCGGCGTAGACCTCGATGACCCGGCTGATCAGACGGGACACATCAATGGCCCGCCAGTCGCAGTGCAAGGTCCCCTCTTCGGCGGCCCGGACGCTGCGATGGAAGCGCATCTCATCGACCAGTTGGCGCGACGACCAACGCAGCAGATCGACCATCCGCTCGTATTCGTGATCACGCTCGCCGGGTTCGGCAATGGCCTCGGCCAGCCCATGGATGCTGCCGGCCAGGTTGATCAGGTCATGGAAGAACAGGCGTTCCATCAACTCCACCCGATGGGCCGCGCCCAGATCGCGCAGGCTCATGGCCACCACCAGCCGACCGGCAACCGCCAGACGCAGACCGGTGTAGGCGATGTCGATGGTGGCGATGCCGCCCCCCCGATGGATGCTCAAGCGCCCCTCGCCCTGGATGCGCTGGGAGTCGCCGCGTTCCAGGGCGCTGATGCCCCCGGCCAGCTGGCAATGCCAGCAGCCCCAGGACTGACCACAGCTGTCGCGCTGATCACCGGCGAACTGGCAGCCGAGGAGGTCGCCCGGCCGCCGCCCGATCAGTCCTGCCCGATCCTCCGGTGGCAGCAGGGCGGCCAGATCCTGGTTGACCGCCAGCAGTTGGCGAGAACTGCCGTCCAGCAACATCACCGGCCCAGCAGCGCCGTCCAGGAGGGCCTGGCAGGCCGGATCAGCGGCCACAGCGCCTTGGGCCTCGGCCAGGGCGGCGATGGCCAGAGCGGCCTGAGGCGGAGTGAAGGTGGTCGCCGGTGGACTCATCCCCCCACCCCCTGACGATGCTGTTCGCAGGCGGCCAGGATGGCTTGGCTGATCTCGGCCAGGGGCAGGACCCGATTGACGCCCCCAGCCTCGACCGCCTCCTTGGGCATGCCGTAGACCACGCAGCTGGCCTCGTCCTGGGCGATGGTATGGGCTCCGGCATCGTGCATCAGCTTCATCCCCTGGGCACCATCACGGCCCATCCCGGTGAGGATGACGCCGATGGCATTGGCCCCAGCGTAGCGGCTCACGGAGCGGAACAATACATCAACCGATGGGCGATGACGGCTGACCAGGGGACCATCCTTGACCTGGACATGATAGGTGGCTCCGGAACGACGCAGGGCCATGTGACGATTGCCGGGCGCCAGCAGGGCCGTGCCCGGACGCAAAGCATCGCCATCCTCGGCCTCCTTGACGCTCATAGCGCTCTCGCGATCCAGCCGGGCGGCAAAGGTGCGGGTGAAGTGCTCCGGCATGTGTTGTACGATGACCGTGGCCGGACCGTTGGCCGGCAGTCCCTGCAAGACCTGGACCAGGGCCTCGGTGCCGCCGGTCGAGGCCCCCAGGGCCAAAACCTGGTTGGTGGTCAGGGCCAAAGCAGCCGGCCGGGGCCGCCGCACCCGTTGGCGCTGGGCCAGCAGACGTCTGACATCCACCGTGGCCGCGGCCTTGACCGTATCGCGCAGCACCAGGCCCAGTTCCCCGGCGGCATAGGCCACCCCCGGCTTGCACAGCACGTCGATGGCCCCGGTCTGCAAGGCCTCGTCGGCCAGGGTGCTACCGGCCGGGGTCAGCGACGACACCACCACCACCGGCATGGGATGGTGATCCATCAGCTTGTGGAGGAAGGTGATGCCGTCCATGCGCGGCATCTCAATATCCAGGGTGATCACGTCAGGATGCAGCTTCAGGATCAGGTCACGGGCCACATAGGGATCGGGTGCGACCCCCACCACGGTGATCTCAGGGTCGCTGTCCAGCTCCCGTTGCAGGACTTGGCGGACCACAGCCGAATCATCGACGATCAGGACGCGGACCATGGGGCTTACGACCTGTCCTGGCGCAGGAGGCGGCCGGTGGCGGTCTCCTGGAGCAGGCAGCGCCAGATCAGGGCCCCTTCGTCGCTGGCATAACAACGGGTACCCGCATCGCGACAGCAGGCCTGCCAATCGGCCGCCGCCATCTCGCGAGCAGCGGGGATGCTGTAGTCGCAGATCCCGGTGGAATCGGTGACCAGACCGACGAATACCCCAGCGGCGATGTTGGCCAGTTCGGCCAGGAAGTTGATGGCCGGTTGCGGATCATCCTCGTCGTCGACATCGAGAA
>SLQH01000063.1 GCA_007131555.1 Planctomycetota bacterium
ACCCCGGGCCTTGGTCTGATTACGACGGCGCAGGAGATCCTCGGCATCGGAAAAACTGAAGCTCTCCATGGCCTCGCGACTGAGTACGCTGAAGAGGCTCACGCATACCGCCACGCTGATGATTACGACCGGCACTGCCCCCTCCCGGCTCAGACGCCTGTTGCCTTAGACCCGTCATGACGTACACCGTATCAGCAAGGCATATTATACCTGCCGCAAGCCCAGACAATGACCACCCATCGAGAGCGACCGTGCCCAGCCGCGAAGACCTGACACCCTCCCTGCTGACCGGCGACACCATTGCCGGAATCCCGGTGATCACGGTGACTGGCACACCGCACACCATGGGGAAAAGCATCGGTCAACGGCTCTCGGCTCGCATCCGGACCCTGATCCAGGATCGACTGGCGCTGCTGCGCCGCCTCAGTCCCATCCTGGACGGCAGCCAGGACCGCCAGGCCCTACGCCGTGACCAGGAATTGATCAACGAACGCATAGGAACCTGTGCTGATCGCCTGGCCACGGCGGCACCACCCTTGTGGATGGAATGCAAGGGCCTGCTGGAAGCCTGTCAATTGTCGGTGGAAGAACTGCTGATCGCTGCCGCTTTCTCCGACCTCCTGGGGCTGTTTGAAACCCCCGTTCCAGCAGCCGACAGCTCTGTCATCATCCTGCCCCGTCAGGCTACAGATCATGAAAACAGCATTCTGTGCATGACCTGGATGCTGCCTCCCGATACCGTTCCCCATCTGGTCCTGCTGCGCCGCATTCCCGATCATGGGCCATCGACCCTGACCCTGACCATCGCTGGCCTGTGGCCGGTGGCCGGCATCAGCGAATCCGGCCTGGCCGTTGCCAGCAATGAACTGCGGGTCAACAATGGTTGTAGTGGTGGCATCCCGACCCAGTTCCAGATCGCCGGAATGCTCGACGCCCCAAGCTTTGACGACGCCTGCTTCAGAGCCAAGGTCAGCCCCCGCCTGGGCGGTCGGGCCTTCCATCTGCTCCACCGCCATGGCGGTCGCCAGAGCATCGAAGGCAGTGGCCAGCGCAGCGTGGTCCTGCCCGATCCCCAGGCCGACATCGCCCGCATCCATACCAATCACATCTTGGACCAAGACCTCCAGACAGACGAGGCCAAACCCCAGGATCCGACCAGTCGACCACGTCTGGGCCGCCTGGCCCGCTTGGCCCGCCAGTGCTGCCATTGTGACCCGTCACAGATTGATGAGATGATCGGACAGGATCTCAGCCTGCATGGCGACAAGGCCTTTTTCGATGTTGATGACCAATGGCAACAACGCATCGCCGCCCAGATCATCCTCGACCCGGCCCACCGTTGTCTATGGATCCATCGCGGACCGTCTCCGGCTCCCTTGGAGGTTGCCGAATTGTGAGCCCCCGTTGGCAGCTGCGCGGCGAACGCATCTTAAGCGGACCGGGGCGCTGGCTGGCCCTCCCAGCCTGGCTGCTATGGCGTCCGTTGGTGGAGTTGCGTAATACCGCCTATGACCGGGGATGGCTGCCCCGCATGGGCCTCCCCACTGCGGTGATATCAGTCGGCAATCTGACCCTGGGCGGCACTGGCAAGACTCCGGTGGTCGCCACGATCTGCGCCATGCTCCGGGCCCAGGGGCACCATCCAGCGGTCTTGAGCCGCGGCTATGCCGGCCAGGGGGGACACAATGACGAGGCCGAGGACAGCACTGATGTGGTGTTCTGCAATCCAGACCGTCATCGGGCCGGCACCCTGGCCTTGGCCACCGGGGCCGATTGCCTGGTACTCGACGATGGCTTTCAGCATCGTCGCCTGCATCGCGATCTGGATATCGTCTGCATCGATGCCGCCGCCCCCTTTGGCGAACGCATGGACGGCGCTCCTCGTCATGGCGCGGTCTTCCCACTCGGTCGCCTGCGTGAACCCCTGCGCTCCCTCACACGGGCCAAGGCCTGTATCATCACCCGCTGTGATCAGGTGGACGCCGAGCGTCTGCAACAGCTCCGACAGTTCTTGCGGCGCTTCGACACCGAACTGTTCCACTGCCAGCACCAGCCTGTCGCCCTCAGTCACCTTGACCGTCGCGACCGCCGCGCCGCACCCCACAGCCTGGCCCAGCAGCCGGTCGTATTGGCGAGCGGCATCGGCAATCCGGCAGCCTTTGCCGCTACAGCCCGCTCTCTTGAGTGGCGGGTGATGGCGGAATACCGCTTCCCCGACCACCACCGCTACCGAGCCGAGGAATTGCGCCACTTGGAGGCCCAGGCCCAACGATTGGGAGCCACCCTGGTGGTCACCAGCAAGGATGCCGTCAAGCTACGCCATTGCCACCCACACCCTGACATCAGAGTCCTGGAGGTAGCAGCCTGCTTCAGCCAGGAGGATCGACAGCGACTCAATGATCTGCTGGAAAGACACTGCAACCCGCCGACTGCTCAGGGTTCGCAGCGCAGGTAAAGCCCCGTGTAATAAATCTCAATCCGGCTGGAGGCTTTAGGCTGGAGGCTATAAGGGTTGGTGTACAAGGCGATAGAGACAGATTCGGACTTTCATTCAGAAGGTGAACCGGTTGTATCTGCGGATATCCGCTTGAGAAGCAACCCTAAAGCCTAAAGTCCAACTGCCGTTTTTAGGGTGAGAAGTACGGTTGCCGCCTTCAGATCATGGCCAATATGTCTCTCTATACAGTGGTTCCTTAGGGCAATTCCATTGCCCCCACATCTCAGCACGACGCTATGCAGCGACCGTACCAGTGTCGATATTCTTCCAGGCTGGGGATGTGACCCAGAACGGCCACCATTGCCGCCAGAGCGGTGCTGCCAAGGTAGACTTGGGCACCGGTCCCCATGCGGTTGTTGAAGTTGCGGGTTGAGGTCGAGAAGACGGTCGCCCCCTGCCTGACCCGGGCCTGATTGCCCATGCACAAGGAACAGCCGGGGATCTCCAGGCGACAGCCTTTGGCTCCCAAGACCCCGTAGAGCCCTTCGCTACGCAGTTGCTCACGATCCATCCGGGTCGGCGGGCAGACCCAGGTGACCGGCCGCACATAGGCAACGTCCGGATCGGCGATGACTCGGGCCAGGGTGCGGAAGTGATCAAGATTGACCATGCACGAACCGACAAAGACCTCATCGACCGGAGTTCCGGCGACCTGCGACAAGGGGGCGATCTTGTCGGGATCATTGGGGCAGCACACCAGCGGTTCGGTGATGGCGTCAAGATCAATGGTCAGACTATGGGCGAAGACGGCATCCTCATCACGACGCAACAGCTGCGGCGCTGCCAGCCAGTCAGACATGGCCTGGACCCGACGTTCAATGGTTTCCCGGCTCCGATAGCCATCACTGAGCATGCCATTGAGCAGCGCAATGCACGAGCGCACGTGGTCCTCAACTGCCGCCTGCGGCAGGGCAATGGTGGCGGCGGCGGCCGATCGCTCCGCTGAGGCATCGGTCAGTTCAAAGGCCTGGTCGACATCCAGGTCATCAAGCCCCTCCATCTCAAGGATGCGTCCGGCAAAGACATTGCTTTTGCCCAGGACCAGAGACCCCTCGGCCAGAGCTGCGGCAGGGATGGCGTTGACCAGGTCGCGCAGGGTGATGCCTTCCCGGCGTTGGCCGACAAAGCGCACCAGCACCGATTCGGGCATGTCCAAGGGCATGGTGCCCAGAGTGGCGGCAAAGGCCACCAACCCGGAACCGGCCGGGAAGCTGATGCCCAAGGGGAAACGGGTATGCGAGTCACCGCCGGTACCGACGGTATCCGGCAACAGCATGCGGTTGACCCAGGAATGGATCACCCCATCGCCGGGCCGCAGGGCCAGACCACCGCGCTCCGCGATGAAGTCGGCCAGCCAGCCATGCATGGCCACATCGACCGGCTTGGGATAGGCGGCGGTGTGACAGAAGCTCTGCATGACCAGATCAGCACCAAAATCCAGACAGGCCAAGGACCGCATCTCGTCAGCCGTCATCGGCCCAGTGGTGTCCTGGCTGGCCACGGTGGTGATCCGGGGCTGGCACACGGTCCCTGGCACCACCCCCGGCAGACCACAGGCCCGCCCGACCAGCTTCTGGGCCAGGGTGAAACCCCCGGCCACTGGTGGCGGCGCAGGAGTGGGCGCGAACACCGTCGCCGGCTCCTGGCCAAGGGCCGTTCGCGCAGCATCCGTCAAGGCGCGACCAATCAGCAGGTTGATGCGACCACCGACCCGATGTTCATCGCGGACCGCCGCCGGGCTGATACGGGCAGTGGTGACTGCCTGATCCTGGCGCCGCACCTGACCGGTCTCAAGATCAATGGTGATATGATCGCCGGTATGCAGATCATCGACATTTGCCTCCAGAGGCAGGCCGCCGGCATCACGCATGGTGTTGGCAAAGATGGGAGCAATGCTACGCGCCAGCAGCACCCCTCCCTGACGCTTGTTGGGGATGTTGGGGATGTCATCACCGATCCACCAGAGCAGCGAATTCGTGGCACTCTTGCGTGAAGAACCGGTGCCGAACACATCTCCAACCATGATGACCCGTTCCCCGGCCGCCCGCCGGGCCTGCAGCCATGGGACACAGGCCGGGTCACGCGATTCGTACATGGCCAGAGCATGCAAGGGGATGTCGGGGCGGGTCGAGGCATGGGTGGCAGGAGACAGATCGTCAGTGTTGGTCTCGCCACTGATCTTGTAGACCACGCCGCTGATGCGCTCGGTCGTCGGCTGATCGACAAACCACCGGGCCTCAGCCCAGGCCTCCAGCACCACTCGGGCCTGGGGGTTGCCCTGCGCGGCCAGACGCTCAACCGCCTGGCGATGACCGAACACCATGATCATCCGCGACAGAGCCGCCGCCGCCGCCACGGCATGGTCATTATGCAGGGCGGCAACCAGATAATCGACACAGTAACCACCCACCATGCCGCCCAGCAGAGCGATGGCCTGTTCACCATCGACCAGGGGCGAACTGCACCCACCACGCACGATCATGTCCAGCCAAT
>SLQH01000022.1 GCA_007131555.1 Planctomycetota bacterium
GAACTGGTAGAGCAGGGTCTCCTGCCAGAGCCGGTGGAGGGCGGCGCGGGGATAGGCGTGACCAGCGTGGATCCGGGCCAGGGCGGCCCAGCACTCCAGACCGCGCAGGCCTTCCTCCATCATGGCGTTGCCCCGTTTGACCTCGCCCCGGGTGGTAAGCGTCCCCTGGTGCCGTTCCAGATACAGCTCGCCACTGTGGGTGGCGAAGGCGGCCGACTCGCGGCTCCAGTCGGCAAGAAAGGCTTCGGTGCGGCGCTGGACCACCGGCGGCAGGCCGTCGAGGTTGCCGATGCGGGCCAGACGTTCGAGGTGCTCCTCGCCCGGTCCTCCTCCACCATCGCCGATGCCGAAGTAGGTCATCAGATGCGAGGACACGCCGGCATCGATGTAGTTGCGTTCGGACTTGAGGATGTGGGCCGGGGTCTGGGGGCTGTTGTAGGTGTCGCTGGGAAAGAGATGGGCCAGGACCTGGCTGCCATCATTGCCCCGCCAGCAGAAGGAATGGTGGGGATGGACGTTGGTGGTGCTCCAGGACAGCTTCTGGGTCAGGAAGCTGTCGATGCCGCAACCAGCCAGGATCTGCGGTAGGCTGCAACTATAGCCGAAGCAGTCAGGCACGAAGCAGTGCCGGGGGCGGTGGCCGAAGGTCCGGTCGTAGTAGTCCAGTCCGTGGGCGATCTGGCGGATCAGGCTCTCCCCGCTGGGCAGGTTGATGTCGGGTTCCACCCACATGCAGCCCAGCGGCTCGATCCGACCGTCCGCGATCCGGTCCCTGACGGCGGCGAACAGGTCGGGCTGATCCTCCTCAAGCCAGGCGAAGAGCTGGGCCTGGCTGCACCCGAAGAGGTAGTCGGGATGACGCGGCATATGGTTGAGGACGGTGGCGAAGGTGCGGACGTTCTTGCGTCGGGTCTCGCGGATCGGCCACAGCCAGGCCAGATCAAGATGGGCGTGGCCCAGGGCGCTGACCGTCAGGCTGGGATCACCGCCCCGCCGGGCCAGCATGGGGGCCAGCCACTGGCGGGCGGTGGCGATGGTGGCCGGGTCAAGCCGGGTCAACAGGCGCTCGGTCTCGGTCATGATCTGCAGGAGCCGTTTGCTGCGGGCGCGATCAGCGGGCAGGGCCTCGTACAGGCTGACCAGGACCTCCAGATCATAGCCCAGGGCGATCATCGCCCGATCGCGCCGGCAGAGGTCGGCCAAGCGTACCGCGCCCTGGTCCTGGAGGGTGCCGAAGAGATCATTGGCCCCCACATCCAGCCATGCTTCGATCTCGGGTCCACAGCCCAGATCAGCCAGGGCGACCACGGTCTTGCCGGGTTCGCCCAGGGGGCGATGGAAGATCGAGGCGGTGTTGGTCAGGCCACAGACCGGGCGCCCCGTCCCGTCACAGACCAGGGCCTCGCCGTTGAGATCCAGGCGCAGGACCAGGTCCTGGCCGATCTCATCCTCCGGTACCCGGCCGCTGACCCGGACCCAGGCGCAATCCCACAACCGGCCCCATGAGCGTCCGAGTTCCAGTCGCTGGGACCGACCATCGCTGCGGTGGTCGAAGGGGACCGGTTCGGGCGTCAGCCAGGCCTCCAGGTGCAGGGGGGCCAGCGGTCGGTAGGCCTCCGTGCGCAGGCGTTGCAGCAGGTGGCGGAGCCGGGTGATGATGACGGCAGGGGAGTGGTGCATGACCGTCAGGATGTCAGGCCGGGAGTGTTCCGTCTTCCGTCATGTTGATCAATTTGTATCCTGCATTGATCATCATGGTCGGAGGGCGGCATGGGCGTCACAGTGCTGCAGTGGTGTGCAGGGGGCCAGCTTGAACCCTGGTTCCGGGCCGGGGTCACCCACCTGGCCGATGACCGCTGGACCATGGCGCATGGGCATGACTTCGTCGAATGCCTGTGGGTCGATGATGGCCATCTGGACCATGACTGTGATGGACGGACGACCAGGCTGGAGGTTGGCGACCTGGTCTTTGTCACGGACCGTCAATGGCACCGCTTCCGGGGTCCGGCGTCGTTCACCACCTGTTCGCTGCCCTTGGCTTCGGCCCTGCGTCTACGCCAGCAGTATGGCTGGCACCACCAACCCTGGCCCTGGGATGATGCCGGCCTGAGGGTGTCCCTGACCGCCGGGCGCCTGGCCCAGGCCCGGGAATGGGCCCGCGTGGTGCCTCATCGGGGCCAGCAGGAGACCGATGCCCATTGGTTCTTCCTCGGTCTGTTGCGCCTGTTGCGCAGTCCGGAGGAGGACGCTCAGCTACCATGGCCCCAGTGGTTGCGGCGGGCGGTCGACGCCCTGGATGATCCGGTTCTTCTGCAGCTTGGAGTACCGGCCCTGGTGCGGCTGTGCGGCCGTGACAAGGCCCATGTCAGCAGGGTGGTGCGACGGGTGGCCGGCATCACGCCGACTGAACTGGTCAACGGTCTGCGTCTGGAGCAGGCGGCCCGGGCCCTGCGCTTCAGCCGTCACAGCATCCTGGATATCGCCCTTGACTGCGGATTCGTCAACCAGACCCATTTCCACCGCCTGTTCCGTCTGCGTTTCGGCACCACCCCGCTGCGCTTCCGTCAGCGTCGATGGTAGTCATCCAGGCGCCCCGCCTTCCAGGGCCGCTTGGGCCTTTCCCCGCCGCTTCCAGGGGCTATGACTGCGGACATGAGCACCCAGTCCAGCGCGCCCGTCATCCCGCCCTTGCAGGTGGGTCCGTTCACCTTTGCCAGCCGTCTGCTGGTGGGTACCGGCAAATATCCGGACATGGCCTGCATGCGCAGCTGTCTGGAGGCCTCCGGGGCCGATGTCATCACCGTGGCGGTGCGGCGGGCCAATCTTGAGGCCCGGGGTTCGGGCGACTGCCTGATCGATCACATCGATCCCGACCGCTATCAGCTGCTGCCCAACACCGCTGGCTGCTTCACCGCCGATGATGCCGTGCGCACCGCCCGTCTGGGTCGTGAGCTGGGGATCTCGGACATGGTCAAGCTGGAGGTCCTGGCTGATGAGCGGACCCTGCTGCCGCATCCGGTCCAGACCCTGGAGGCCTGTCGCCGCCTGGTTGACGAGGGTTTCACGGTATTGGTCTACACCAGCGACGATCCGGTCCTGGCCCTGGAGTTGGAACAGGCCGGGGCGGCGGCGGTGATGCCGGCCGGGGCCCCGATCGGCTCCGGCCAGGGGATCCTCAACCGCAACAGCATCGAGATCATCCTGGAGCGGGCCTCAGTGCCGATCATCGTCGATGCCGGGGTGGGTACCGCCAGCGATGTCACCGTGGCCATGGAGATGGGCGCAGACGGGGTCCTGCTGAATACCGGCATCGCCCATGCCCGCGATCCGGTGGCCATGGCCGTGGCCATGCGTCATGGTCTGGCGGCCGGCTACTGGGCGGCCCGGGCCGGGCGGATCCCGCGCAAGCGGTATGCCACCGCCTCGTCGCCCCTGGAAGGGGTGATTGGGTCGGCGGTCCAGCGCTGATCGCTTCCTTCAGCGCTGGCAGACGGGCGTCACAAGGAGATCCTGATGGGCACGATGGGCCGCACGATGATCCTGGTGATGGGCTGTCTGGGCCTGCTGGCCGCCGCTGACGAGGGCGAGGCCCAGCGTCGGGCGGCGATGCGCGAGGAGCTGGATCTGATCGCCGAGCAGGTCCGCCTCAATCGGGCCTTCACCCTGATCCATGAGCTGGTCCGGCCGAGCGTGGTGTCGATCCACATCAGCCAGGCCCGTTGGCAGTTCGACCACCTGCGCGATGTCGATGTCGGCGAGGGCTCAGGCTTCGTCATCCATGCCGATGACGAGGCCAGCTACATCCTCACCAACGCTCATGTCGTCCTGCAGATGAACCAGGCCCGGGAGTTCATCCGGGGCCGGCACAACGCGCCGGTGTGGTATGAACGCATCCGCATCACCACCCATCGTGGCGAGAGCCTGCCGGCCTCGCCGGTGGGGGCCGACATTGATACCGATCTGGCCCTGCTCAAGGTCGACCATCCGGCCATGACCCCGATCGTCTGGGGCAACAGCGATGCCGTCCAGGTGGGCGACTATGTGGTTGCCCTGGGCTATCCCCTGCGGGTTGGCTACAGCGCCACCTTCGGCAACATCTCGGCCACCGACCGTTCGACCCGCTGGTTCCGGCGCGAGGGCGGCTACGAGGCCTTCCTCCAGACCGATGCCGCGATCAACCCTGGCAACAGCGGTGGCCCGCTGGTTGACCTGCGCGGCGAGGTCATCGGCATCAATGCCTCGATGGTCAGTCGGGGCGGTGGCAACATCGGCATCGGCTTCGCCATCCCGGCCCGCCTGGCCCAACGGGTGGCCGACGACCTCCTGCGCCATGGCCGGGTGCATCGGCCGATGATCGGCATCCAGATGGACGAGGTCAGCAGCCGCGAGGCCCGCGAGGAGGGCCTGCCGACGGCGGTGGCGGCCGGCGTGCGGGTGTCCCTGGTGTTGCCCGGCAGCCCGGCCGAGGCCGCCGGGTTGCGGGACGGCGACATCATCATCGCTGTCGATGAGGTCGAGATCGTTGGCATCCAGCAGTTCCGGGTCCGCATCGCCACCGTCCCGGCCGAGAGCTCCTGCCGGGTCCGGGTCTGGCGCGCAGGTGCGGTGCAGGAGCTGGAGGTGTTTCCGGTGACCCAGGAGGAACTGACCCGACGCCTGCAGGCCGGGGCCCAACTGCGGGCCGAGACCTCGGTCAGCTGGCCGCACTACGGCCTGACCCTGGGCCGCGACCAGCATCGCGGGGCGGTGATCACCGCCGTGGCCCAGGGCTCACACGCCGCCCGGGCCGGTCTCCAGGTCGGTGACCGCATCCTGCGGATCTACGACCACGGGCCGGTCGAGAACCTGGCCGACATCGCCGCTATGGACCGGCGTCCGGAACTGGTGCTGCTGGTCTATCATCGGGGACATCCCTGGCTGGTGCGGATGCGGCGATGACAGCCGGGCCGTAGTGGCCCGGCTGTACTTGGCGGCCTTGA
>SLQH01000173.1 GCA_007131555.1 Planctomycetota bacterium
ACAGTCCTCGCCTGACCCTCCCGGCTGCTCGTAAGATGACCATGGACTGGATATCTACAAATGACCTGACGCATCAATCAACACAACGTGGACCGGGAAAACCCCATCAGCGGACAAGATCAGCGTAACAGGGCCCGTACCGGTGGCATCAACCGGACCGTGTCATTGCGGCCAGAGTGCCCAGTTGAACGGATCAACATACAGCAGGGCGGCTACGGCCATCACCAGCAGGACCAACAGCAGGACGGCAAGATTGCGGCGCCGATGCTGGGGCGGTGGCGGCGGAGGACGCGGGGGCCGGGGCAGCACCGCCGGAGCCAGATCGACCACCTGCTGACCACGACCGATGATCCGCAGACGGGCGTCCTCAAGGTCACGAGCCTCAAGGACGCCACCAACCAATTCACCAGACGGACTGCGGGCCTTGAAACGGAAGGTGGGCATGGCTGCATGATGATGCAGCCGCGACCGTGCTCAAGCAGGAGTCGGAGGGCGGGGAGATGGCGCTCTGGCAAGCCGCGATGGCACCGGCAGGTGTCGCTCTGGGGCACTATCGCAACATGTGCCGCGAGGAGCCCGTATGCACGCTGCGAAGGCAATACGAAACGCCTGATGATTTCCCAGGCGCTATCAACGCCCAGCGCCATGCTCGGTCGCCATCCCTTACCCTAAATCCGGCTGTAGGCTTTAGGCTGGAGGCTATAGGGTTGCTGTAAAAGGCGATATAGACAGATTCGGTCTTTCCCCCAGAAGGTGAATCCTTTCTGTCTGCATATATCCACTTGGACAGCGGTCCTACATCCAAATGTCATCGTTCAACTGCGGTTTTTAGGCTTACAGACCCTTATCCCACCACCACTTCGCCGCCCTCGGTCAGGGTCTGCCATTGGCCGGGGCTCAGGACCGGCAGGCCGTGGCAGTCTACCGTGGCCCCGTCGGCGGTCTGCATGCGCAGGGCCAGACGACCGTCGACCTCGCGCACCTGGAGGGTGAAGGCTTCCTCGCGGCCATTGAGATCGTAGCCCCACCAGCGGCGCCAGGCGGCCAGGTCGAAGGCCGCCTGGCGATCACCGTCGATGGTCACGAAGGACCCCCAACCGGCGTAGGCCGACAGGGCGGCATAGATGTTGCCGTCGCAGAGGCTGTACCCCGGCCGGGCCAGGAAGACCCGGCGGGGGCTGGCGACCACACAGTTGCCGCGCACCTCATGGCCCCGGCTCATGGCCGTGGCCCCCTTGATCAGGCGACCCTTCTGGGCCAGGTACAGGGAGATGGCGGCGTGGCCGGCGATGCCGATCAGCAGGTTGTCGCAGATCCGGGTCTCATCGGTCATGTCGCCGGCGATGCCGAGGCCGCCGGGGGTGTCGTCCTTGGGCGGGTCGTTGCCCTCGACATCGCGCAGGTTCCACAGCAGGTTGCCGTCGGCCTGGTTGGGCTCGGGGCTGACCTCGATGTAGATGCCGGCCAGGAGGGTGGCGACGTCGTAGATGATATTTCCGCTGATTCTGTTGTCGACGCAACAGTGGTCCAGCCAGATGCCACAGCAATGACGCAGATGGCGCAGGCGGTTGCCCCGGATCAGGGCCCCACGCACGCCGTGCAGCTTGATCGCCGCCGCCTCATAGACGTGTTCCAGGTCCAGATCGCCCAGATCCTCGATGCAGTTGTCCTCGATCAGGCTGCCGTCAACCCCGCCGCAACCGGCCAGCCCGGCGATACCGCAATGATGGATATGGTTGCGCCGGACGATATGGCCTCCGGACCCAGGTCCGGTCATCCGTTGATAGGAGCGAGCCCCGCCTGAGCGCAGGTCGTTCTGGGTGCCGATGTCGATGCCCAGGGCATTGACCTCGCGCACCGTGCAGTCCTCGATGATCCAGTGGTGGCCGATGGTGGTGCTGATGGCGCCGCGCTGGGGGAAGGGCACCCCATTGCCGGCATGCTCGCAAATCAGGCCGCGCAAGGCGATGTAGCCCAGGCCGGTCAGTTCCGGGGCCAGGCAGTGCATGCGGGTGCTGACCTCCCAGCTGCTGGTGGCCGGATCGACATCACCATAGGGGCGCAGACATAGGCGCAGGCCGTCATCAGAGACGAAGAAACGGCCCTCGCCCTGGCGCAGATCGCGTTGATCATGGACCTGGACCAGGCGGCGGCCATCCTGCCAGACCAGGCCACGCCGCAACTGGGCCCGATGCAGTTCGTCCAGGGTCCGCTGCTGCCAGGGGAACCAGGACGAGCGGGCGATGTTGGCGGCCAGGAAGGGATTGTAGCCGACCAACTGCTCGACGGGCAGTTCGGCCAACCACAGGGTCGCGCCCTGACGCGAAACTCGCCAGGCCTCCCAGGACGGAGTCCAGACGTCGCTGGCCCGGATCACCACCTCCTCACCCGGCGCGGCTTGGAAGCAGATCATGGCCTCGGGGCCATCACCGCCCCGGCGGGGTCGGACCCATTCACGGTAGATACCGCCATGAATCACCACCGCCTCGCCCGGCGCCACCTGCTCGGCGGCCGCCTGGATGGTGGCCAGGGGGGCCTCCGGACTGCCGGGATTGGCATCGCTGGCGGCCGGTGAGCGGGCATCGACATGCCATTGACGAGCATAACGGGTCGTGTCCTGCCAGTGCTGGAAGACGGCCCCGGATGGCAACTGGTCGTGGTCCTGCATCGCTCCCCCTCGTCAGGCTGCGCTGAGCACTGGCACTGTCATCGTTGGCCCTGCTCAGGCAATCCGCAAGCCCCGCTACATCCACCAGCACCGGACATATTGCGTAGTGACAGCGACATCATGGTGGCCGCCAGAAGGCCAGCGCCCCAATTGTCCTCAATCATGGTGGCGCTTGCGCCGTGAAATCCCGCTTGGGCTTGCCGACCAGAGGGTCTAATATGGGCATCATGCCACGGCGCAAACGACAGTCGTATTCCAACGCTGACGCGACCGATCCACCCACCACCTCCAGCGTGCGGGGTGGCGTGCTGCCACGGCGCAGGCTCATCGCCAACAATGATGCCGATCCGGACTACACACTCCTCCATGACCTGCATGGCGGCGCCATCGGCATCGTCTCGATGGCCTGGCAGCACTCCCTGGATCGGGCCGTGGTACTCAAGCGCCTGCCACTGCCAACAGCCATCGCCAAGGGCGATGCCCTCATCACCGAGGCCAGGATCTGCTCCCATCTCAATCATCCCCACATCGTCACGGTGCATGACCTCGCTCTTGATGATGACGGGCAACCCTTCTATGTGATGCGCCCGGTCGAGGGCCAACGCTGGAGCGAAACCCTCCGCCTCAACGCCCAGAGGATCAACGTCGACATCCTCATCAAGGTCTGTGACGCCATCGACTATGCCCATGCCCAGGGCATCATCCATCGCGATCTCAAACCGGACAACGTCATGATCGGCCAACACCGGGAGGTCCAGGTCATGGACTGGGGCATGGCAGTGGGCGTGCCGGGCAACGAACATCCGGCGGCTCCACTGCTGGAACGTCACTGCCCGATAGCCGGCACTCCTGCCTACATGGCACCAGAAATGGCCCGTGGCGATGGCTGGTTGATCACCACCCGCAGCGACATCTACCTGCTCGGCGCCATCTTGTTTGAAATCCTGACCGGCGCCCCACCCCATGAGGGAACCAGTCCTCAGGAACAGGTGCAAGCCGCGCGTGACAACCGCATCAAGCCGACCCGCGTCGGTGGCGACCTGATCGATATCGCCTTGCGAGCCATGGCCAGTGATCCTCATGATCGCCATTGCAGCGCACGCGCCCTGCGTGACGACATCGCCCACCATGATCAGCGGACCCGCAGCCGGACCCTGACCACCCGAGCCGTGTTGGCCTTTGATCGAGCCGCCGGCAGCGGCGACAACCACGCCTTCGGACAGGCCTTGTTCGGCTTTGAGGAGGCGCTCGAACTGTGGCCGGGCAATACCATGGCCCAGGACTATCTCCGCCGGACTCAATGCGCATATGCGTCCTTCGCCATCGAACGCGGCGACCTTGGTCTGGCGGCCAGTCTGCTTGATGGCGATGATGACCAGACCACTGTGGTCCGTCATCGTCTGGCCGAAGCCAAGCGCCAGCACTCGCTTGACGCCGAGGCTTCGCAACGGCTGGAAGACATCACCACACGACGTACGGCACCAACCGGCGAATCATGGTTTGAACTGTGTCGCGAAGACTTCAACGATGATAGCTGGCAATCCCGCTGGCAGGTGATCAACGGCCAGGCCAGCGCCGAGGATGGCGCCTTGGCGGTACCTCCCGCCGAGCCCTTCGTCATGCTGTCCCGCCTGTCCACTGGCGGCGACGTACGCCTGGAGTTCGACTGCGAACTCACCGACCAGGGGCGCATCTGCGATATCAGCTGTCTGTTCGACTGTCGCGTCCATGACAACCCACGTGACTGCTTCACCTCTGGCATTGAGGTCAAGTACGCCTGTTTCGACAACAGCGCCGTGTGCTGCTATCAGGGGTCACGTCTGCTCCATCACGCCCCCTGCCGCCCGGTGGCAGCGGGACATGTCTATCATGTGGTGGCCACCCACTGCAGCGGCCAGGTGCGCATGACGGTTGACGGCGAGGAGGTCCTGCTGGTCAAGCTGCCACCCAGCGCTCCCCTAGCTGAACACAACCGCTGCGGCCTGTTTGGATGGGGGGCTGACTACCGATATCGCAATCTGCGCCTGCTGGTGCGCGAACCGCCCATGCAGGCCGACCTGCTGGAACTGGCTGAGCACCATCTCCACAGAGGCCGCTTTGCCACCGCCTGCGATATCTTTACCGAAGTCGACGCCGGCGATGACCCCCAGCGGGCTGCTCGTCTGACCCTTGGTCAGCGCCAGGCCCACACCCTCCGTCGCCGTGAAGACGAACTGGATGACTATCGACGCCGCATCACCGCCCTCTGGCCTGGCGCCGTCGTCAGTCTGTGCAGCGATGGCCTGCAGGTCTCGTTGAGCTATTGTG
>SLQH01000290.1 GCA_007131555.1 Planctomycetota bacterium
AGACCCATGTGCGGCGCATCGCCGAGGTTCAGCAGTTGAGCCTGGAGGCGGCCCGATCATGCCGCCGTGAAGCCGCCGTGCAGGCCATGCTGGCCGATCCTCTCTGTCATCTCGATACCGAAGCCACCGTCGCCATGCTCGACGAACTGCTCAAGGCCAATGCCGCCTGGCTGCCCGACCAGTGGCGCTGATTTGCCCGTTGGGTGCCAGCCCAGGATCGCTAGAACGTGGCCATCATGGACGATCCGCACCAGACATTGGCGGCCTTGGCCGAGGAGCTGCGGCGGCACGATGAGCTATACTACGGTGCCGCCGCTCCTGAGATTGATGACGCCAGCTACGATGAGCTGCGCCGCCGCTATGATGCCCTGGCCGATGAGCTGGGGCTGGACGAGGCTCAGCGCTACACCGCTGGCTTCGGCGATGACCATCAGGACGGCTTCGCCACCCTGGTCCATGCCGTGCCGATGCTGTCGCTGGAGAAGGCCGCCACCCGGCCTGATCTGTTCACCACCGCTGGGCGCGATCTGCGGCCGCCGGAGGTCCCCGAGGTCGAGGATCTGCGCAAGCATACGGCCCTCGGCAAGCTGGAACGCTGGGGCCGGCGCCTCCAGGAGATGCTGGAGTTCAACGGGGATCCCCTGCTCAGTGTCGAGCCGAAGATCGACGGCATCTCGGTATCGCTGCGCTATGTCGCTGGGCGCCTTGATCGGGCCGTGACCCGGGGCGATGGCCAGCGGGGAGATGACATCAGCGCCCAGGTTCGGGCGGCGGCAGCAGTGCCGCTGACCCTGCCGGTGCCGGTCAGTTGTGAGGTGCGCGGCGAGTTGTATCTGCCGCGATCGGCCTTCGAGGCCCTCAACCGCCGCCTGGCTGCTGCCGACCGGCAGTTGCTGGTCAATCCGCGCAACGGCTGTGCCGGGCTGATGAAGCGCAAGAACCCCGATGATCTCATCGCCAGCGGGGTGGCCTCGTTCGCCTACGGCGTGCTGGGGGTCAGCGGTCTGGAGCTGTCGCCCAGCCAGGGGGACCGTCTGCGCTGGCTGATCGAGATGGGCTTCACCGTCCATCCAGGGGCGGTCCAGGTCCAGGGCATCGCCGCCGCCTATGACCATTGCCTGGCCTGGGCTGATCGTCGCCAGGGCCTCGATCACGACATCGACGGGATGGTCATCAAGTGGGACGACACGGCGGTCTACGATCAGCTGGGGGCCACCGGGCATCACCCCCGCTGGGGCATCGCCTACAAGTTTCCCCCTGAGCGGCGGGCCACGATCCTGCGGGCGGTCACGGTCCAGGTCGGCAAGTCCGGCCGGCTGACCCCGGTGGCCGAACTGGAACCGGTGCTGGTGGCCGGCAGCACCGTGGCCCGAGCCAGTCTGCATAATTTCAAGGAGGTCGCGGCCAAGGATCTGCGTCTGGGCGACACGGTGCTGATCGAGAAGGCCGGCGAGATCATCCCCCAGGTGGTGGCGGTCTGTATCGAACGGCGTCCGGCCTCGGCGGCGATCATCGAAGCGCCCCAGCGCTGTCCCAGTTGCGCCACCCCGGTGGTGGCCGAGACCGCGGTGCTGCTGCGCTGTCCCAACCCGGCCTGTCCGGCCCAGTTGCGTGAGCGCCTGCGCCATTTCGCCAGCCGGGCGGCCATGGACATCGACAGCTGTGGGCCGGCGGTCATCGATCAACTGGTCGACCGGGGCCTGGTGGCGTCTCCGGCTGATCTCTTTGCCCTGGAACGTCCGGCCCTGCTGGATCTTGAGCGCATGGGCGAGCGCAGTGCCGACAAGCTGCTCGCGGCCATCGCTGCGGCCCGCAGCCGAGGCCTGACCAGGGTCCTCTTCGGCCTGGCCATCAGCAGCGTCGGTCCCCGCACGGCAGCGGAACTGGCGGCCCATTTTGGAGATCTTGACTCGTTGCTGGCCTTCGCCCGCAGCTACATGGCCGACGAGCCGGCGGCCCAATCCCTGATCGACGAACGGCGCCTGACCAACATCGACCATGCCACGGCCCGGTCCTTCTGTGCCGATCTGGCCAGTCCGGCCATGGCCGCAGTCTGCGCCGATCTGGCTGCCCGGGGGGTGGATCTGCGCGCCAGCGAGCTGCGCCAGCCGGTGGCCGGCGTGGCCGGCAAACGCTTCGTGGTCACCGGCACCCTGCCCAGCCTGTCGCGCCAGGAGGCCACCGACCTGATCATCCAGGCCGGCGGTCTGGTGTCATCGGCGGTATCACGCAAGACCGACCTGGTGGTCGCCGGCGAGGCCGCCGGCAGCAAGCTCGACAAGGCCCGCAGCCTGGGCGTGACGGTCATCGACGAAGCCGGACTGCGGCACTTGTTGGCGGGGGCGGCATCAGAGTCCTGAACACGGCATCAGGCCCGAATCATTTTTTGGGGGCATCATGGACTGGAAACTGTTTCTCTCGACCTTTGCCCTGATCTTCATTGCTGAACTGGGCGACAAGACCCAGCTGGTGGCCATGGCCCGGGCTGGGGCTGGTGATCAGGCACGGTGGGTGGTCTTTGCCGCGGCGGCCTCGGCTCTGGTGCTGTCGACCCTGGTGGCGGTCCTGGTGGGAGGGGCTCTGGGGCGGCTGGTCAGTGAGCGGACCATCAACCTGATCGCCGGCATCCTGTTCGTGGTGATCGGTGGCTGGATCCTGTATCAGGCCTGGCGTCCGGCGACGCCGGCCTCGGCTCCGGCCGTGGTCGAGGAGACCGAGGCCCGGGTTGGGCGGCGCTGGGTGGTCGATCTGGCCCTGGCCTTTGAACAGCGGGCCCATGACGACTACCGGGTCCTGGCCGGCAAGGCCAGCGATCCGTCCCTGGCGGCCCTGTTCACCGCCCTGGCCGAGGATGAGGGCCGTCATGGCGAGCATCTGCGGCGTCATGATGCGGATCTGGCGACAGTCCGGGACGAGCAGCACGGCGCCGAGGAGGAGCCGCTGGGAAGTATCGATCAGCAGCACGCCAGCGACGAGGATGCCGCCCTGATCGCTGAGGCCCTGCGTCATGAGGAGGCCCTGGCGGCCTTCTATGAGCGCCTCGCCGCCAGTCTCATCATCCCGTCCCTGGCTGAGACCTTCCGGGTCCTGGCCGGGCATGAGCGAGATCACGTCAGGCGTCTGCGCGCCTGGGGTGCATAATCAGGGTCGGTTTCTGGGGAGAGACAAGGAAGTGCTCATGTCGGTGGTGGTCTGTGATGGTGATGGTCATCGCATCACGTGGCAGACGGTGTTGCAGGCCTATGCCAACGGTCTGTTTCCGATGGCTGACCGGCGGACAGGGGCGTTCTTCTGGTATCGTCCCCAGCAGCGGGCGGTGATCACCTGGGACGCCTGGCGGATGCCCAGAAGCCTGGTCAAGCGGCTGCGTTCACGGCCCTTCACGGTGACGCGCAATCGGGCTTTCGCGGCGGTGATCGCCGCCTGCGCTGAGCGGGA
The DNA here is from genome assembly GCA_007131555.1 of Planctomycetota bacterium. Taxonomy (GTDB): domain Bacteria; phylum Planctomycetota; class UBA11346; order UBA11346; family UBA11346; genus SLQH01. Next base: position 3,439 of record SLQH01000290.1, read on the forward strand.
CGAGACCTGGATCAGCCACGACATTGAGGCCCTGTACTGCGACCTCCACCGCCGCGGCCACGCCCACAGCGTCGAGACCTGGGTCGATGACCAGCTGGTCGGGGGTCTCTACGGGCTGGTCATCGGCGGCCTGTTCTGCGGCGAGAGCATGTTTCATCGCCAGGCGGATGCCTCCAAGGCCTGCCTGGTGGCCCTGGTCGATCACCTCCGCCAGCAGGGCTTCCTGGCTCTCGACATCCAGCAGGACAGCGACCATCTGCGCCGCTTCGGCGCCACCCTCATCGACGGCGATGACTACGCCGCCCTGCTGGAGCGCGCATTGGCCAGGCGTTGCGCGTTCTGATCGTCAGGAACGGGTGCCTATGGATCCCCCGTCGATATGGACGGCGGGGATGTCTGGCACTGAGGGGGCCGGTGGCTGGGCGTCGATGCAGCCGCTGACCTCACGCAGCCACATGGCCTGGAAGGGAGGGGCGGCGGCCCCGCTGCGTACGGCCTGGTCATCGGCGCAGGCGGGATTGGCCAGGCGGTTGGGGGAGCGCAGCAAGTCGACCCGGTCCGGATCGACGGGGTAGGTCGGCCAGTGGATGCGTACATCATGCAGGCGCAGGTCGCGGATGCGCTGGGCAACGATGGCGGCGCGGGCCCCTCGGAAGTCGTTCAAATCATCACCGGCAAAGAAGCCCTTGCCGCCGGCGCGCGGTCCGATCTCAGCCGGATCCTCCAGCATCGGATAGCGCAGGCGCAGGTGATCGATGCTGATGTCCTTAATGCGGGCATTCGGGGCGGCGGCCATCAATACCCGACCGCAGGTCTCGATGTCGATGTTGGTCAGGGTGATCCCCCGGATGGTGCCGGGGGGGCGCTGCGGGTAGACGAAGCCGTAGTTGGGGTGCTCAGGGATCTTGACCTTGTAGGGGCTGTCGGTGAAGTCGGCGTTGATCTCGATCACCCGGTCCAGGCACCAGCCGCTCATGCAGCGGCCGACGATGTTGGTGAAGCTGCAGTGTTCGATGGTGCCGCCGGAGAAGGTCAGGAGGTCGATGACCCGTGAGGCGTTGCGGACGGTGATGTTGCTGAAGGCGCAATAGCGGAAGTCCTGGTCGGACTCGAAGCCAAGACGGATGGCGGCGCAGGCCGATTCCAGGACGCAGTTGGTCACCGTCACGTATTCGCAGCTGCGCGAGTCGATGGTGGTCTTGAGGGCGATGGCATCGTCACCGGTCCGGATGAAACAGTCGCTGATGGTGACATCGTGGACCCCGGTGAGGTCGATGCCGTCGCTGTTGGGATACAGATAGGTGCCGTCGATGAGATTGTCGATGGTGATGCCGGTGATCGAGGCCCGGTCGCAGTCATGCAGGTGCAGGGTCCAGCCGCCGGGGTTGTGGAAGTCGGCATCACGGATGCGGATGTCGGTGCAGCGGCTGATCTCGACCATCGGGCTGGGGCGCAAGGGTTTTTCCGGGTAGAAGGCCCAGTTGTGGGCGCGGGTCCCCGTGTGCCAGTGCTGACCATTGCCGTCGATACGGCCG
>SLQH01000040.1 GCA_007131555.1 Planctomycetota bacterium
CTGACTCGTCGCCTGGCTTGGCCTTTTCGGCCCCTATCCGGCGAAATCCTCACCATAGCTACGGCTATGGCTGCGGTTTTCGACGAAATCGGGACTCGAAAATGCCCTGCGCTTGTGCTCGGTCGCTATCCCTTACAGACTCCTAGCCTCATGTAGCATACCGCCACGATGTCCTCCCCTACTGCTTGAGGTCAAGGCTGGGGGAGGACACCTGGCCGTATACCAACACCTACAGGACACCCTGTGATAGGCCAGAGTATCGCCTTGGGCAATGTGCCTTAGCCCCGAAGGGGCGTAATGGGATAGCCCAGGGCAACGCCCTGGGTAGAGGCCCCATAGCATATCTGAGCCCTGAAGGGGCGTAACATCATGCTGTGAGTATCGTTCACGAGGCCCATACGACCAAGAATCAATGTCACGCGTACTCAAATAGGGCCTGAGGGACTGAGCAGTTTCATCAGTTCAACGAGCGCTGTGTCCGGAATGGTCTCACGCAGAGCACGCAGAGCACGCAGAGCACGCCAAGGCCCTGCGGACGGCATGGCATGGGCCGCCTGAGATCCTGAGATACCGTGAAGCACCCCGGTTCACCCCTCCATACGGACCCTGAGCGCCGTGCCGTCGTAGTGGATGCTGCGGTCGATGGTGGTGGACATGGCGATGCCGGTGCCGGTGCCGTGGTCCTGGTCGACCAGGACCACATGGAAGGTCCGTTGGGCCAGCATCCCCGGAAAGCCACCCTGGCGGGCGGCGATAGCCAGGGTCTGGTCGGCCTCATGCCAGTGCAGGGTGATGGTGCTGTAGTGGCCACGTTCGTAGGCGTAGCCGTTGCCGGCATCCTCGTAGAGGGTGCAGCAGGCATCGGCCCCGCGATAGATGCGGATCTCCAGGTCGGTGTCGGGCTGTTCGTCATGCCATTGCCGCTCGCTACCCAGGGGCAGGATCGAACCGGCCGGCACCAGCACCGGGATGCGCTCCAGGGGGGCGTCGAGGTCCCGGACGACCCCGCCGCCCAGGCGCTGTCCGGTCCAGAAGTCGAACCAGTCACCGGGAGGCAGATACACCGGGCGCTGTTGGGGCGCCTGGGGATCCAGTTGGGGCAGATCGGTGAGGCCCCAGCCGAGGGTGACGGAGGCATCGCCGCTGACGTGGCCGAAATCCAGGGCCAGGGGCAGCAATCGAGGTTCGCTGACCGGGGGCAGGTCGATGGTCCATTCCCGGATCGGCCCATCCTGCCAGTCGTCGACCACTGTGCGGCCGTCAAGCTGCATACGGACTCGCCCGGCGACCCGCAGCACCAGGGTCCTGGGGCAGGCCGGGTCCAGGCGCAGGTCGCCGCGCCAACTGACCCGGTAGGATTCGCTGCTGACCCCGGGCGGCGGGTTGCCGTTCCAACTGTAGTCGAAGTCGTTCATGATCCGCCGGTCTTCGACCGGGGCTTCGTCGTCCAGGGCATCGTGGATGACCCGGCGCAGTCCGTCACCGCCGTCGCTGTGCAGGTTGCTGGCCAGCAGCATGTCGATGCGGTCGCTGGGGGCGTGGAGCATGGGCCGGGTGACAGGGCACACCATCAGGGCTGGGCCGTAGAAGAACTGGTCGGCGATGGCGGCGCTGGTGGCATCGCCGGGGAAGCGGAAGGCCAGCGGTTGCATCGGCGTCCCGCCCTCGGCCCAGGCCTGATAAGCCAGGTTGTAGCTGTACGGCAGCAGGCGCATGCGCAGGCCGATGAATGACCTGATACCGTCGTAGATGGGGTCGCCGGGGCTGCCGAAGTGCCAGGCCTCGCGCGGGGTCTGGGTGCCGTGCGAGCGCATCAGGGGGCAGAAGGTGCTGTATTGGGTCCAGCGCAGGAAGAACTCGCGGAAGGCCGGGTCGGCCACGCCTTCGGGGAAGGTGCCGCCCCGACCGCGCACGAAGAAGGCGCCGTTGTCGGTGGTCCAGTAGGGCAGGCCGCTGGCGCAGAAGTTGAGTCCGGCCGGGATCTGTCGGGCCAGGGTCTGCCAACTGGCGCTGATGTCGCCCGACCAGGTCGCGGCGGCGTAGGCCTGCTGGCCGGTGAAGGCGCTGCGGGTGAGGATGAACACCCGCTTATCGTCACTGGCCGCCCGCTGGCCCTGGTAGACCCCTTGGGTGGTGACCAGGGAGAAGGCGTTGAGGACCCGGGCCCAGGACCCGGCGGCGGTGTCGCGCTGGGCCAGCAGGGCGGCCTTGTGCACCATCTGGTCGTGACAGTCGGCGAATTCCGGTTCAGTGCCGTCCATCCACCAGGCATCGATGCCATGGGCGAACAGGCCGTCATGGGCATGCTGCCAATAGATGGCCCGAGCCTCAGGGCTGAAGGCGTCGTAGATGTGGCCGCCGGACCAGTGGACGGTCTCGAACAGATGTCCGGCCTCCTGCAAGGCCGCATGCAAGGCGCAGTCGGGGCCGACCACCGGCCAGATCGAGATCATGACGCTGGCGTGCAGGTCGTGGATCTGGCGCACGGCCTGGGGCAGATCGCCGTAGTCCTGGGGATCGTAGACCATGCCGCTCCATCGGCTGGACGGCCCCCAGTAGCGCCAGTCCTGGACGATCACGTTCAGGGGAATGCCACGCTGGCGGTGTTCGCGGGTCACGGCCACCAGTTCCTCGGCGTTCTGATAGCGCTCCTTGCACTGGATGAAGCCGTAGAAGCCGCGTGGGAACAGCGGCGCCGCCCCGGTCAGGCGGCGGTAGCCGGCGATGGCCGCCGGCGGATCGTCGCCGACGCAGAGGTAGTAGTCGATGCCATCAGCCACCTCTGAGCAGAGACGCAGGCCGTCGGGACCGTCGTGGAAGGTGGTGTGGCTGGCATTGTCCCACAGCAGGCCCCAGCTGCCGGTGGAGACCAGGAAGGGCACGGCCACGGTCACATTGCCGTGGATCAGGGTGCAGTCGCTGCCGCGCCGGTTGATCACCCCGTCCTGGTACTGGCCCAGCCCGAACAGGGCATCGCCTGCCGGCAGCTGCCAGGTCTGTTCGGCCCCACGCCGGTCCTCGGGATTGGGCAGGGCATTGGTGGACCAACCGCGATCAGTTTCACGCAAGAGTTCTCGGCCATGACGGGAGAACACGATGTGACCGTCGGGGCCGATCAGGGCCGTCAGGCTGCCGTTGGTCACGGTCATGCCCTCGCCCTGGGCGGCAAGCGCCAGGGTGCCGCTGGGTTGGGCCTGGACGCACAGCGATGGCCGAGCCTGAGGCGGCGGATCGACCTGGACCCGGAGGATGTCCGGCCCGAAGGCGGTCAGGATCAAGCGCTGGCCGTGGTCGAACTGGCAGATGACCTGATGGTCGCAGCAACAGTGGTCTGAAATCATGGGTGGCTCCTGGGGCAGGATCGCAAGGGCGGACATGCGTGTCGCGTTATGCCTTACAGGCTCCTACACCCGGATGCTGCATTCCTCAAGGTCCAGGGCCGGGAGGTCGGCCTGGGCGGCCTGGGCCAGTGGGCAGTCGATGATCCCTCCGCGCAAGTGACGGCCCCACACGGCCCGCATCGGCACCGGGCAGTCGGCCGGCCAGTTGATGCTGATGTTGCGCAGCTGCAGGCGGTCGATGTTCTCGGCGCAGATCGCCGCCTGGGCCCCACGGGCCTCCGGAGTCTGGGGCGAGAATTGCAGGGCCACGGCTGTGCGGGCCCACTCGAATTCATTTTCAACCGCCGGGTAGTGGAGGTGGATGTCGCTTAACATCACATCTTCAACCCGGCATTCTGGCCCGGCAGTGACCAGGATGCGGGCATCGCTGCGGACCGTGACCCCGCTGATGCGGACCCGGCGGATGATGCCCGGTTTGAAGGCGTAGCGACTCTTGGGCCACCACGAGCAGTCGATGTGGATGGGGTTGACCAGGGCCAGATCGTTGTGGGTGTCGCAGATGATGTTGCTGATGGTGATGTCTTCAAAGGTGCCGCCGGCCATGCAGGCCAGATGTAGGCCGCGCGACGATTCGTGAATCACGCAATTGCTGAAGGCCACCTGGCGGATGGTGCCGATGCTTTCATTGGCGCCCAGTTTGAGGGCGCTACAGCGGGTCTGGAGGATGCAGTTGGTGACCACGATGCGCTCGTTGATTCCGCCCAGGCTCTTGAGGACGATGGCATCATCGCCGGCCACCACCCGGCAGTCGCTGATGTGGCAGTCGCAGGAGTCGGTGATATCGATGCCGTCGGTATTGGGGCCGAAGAGATCGTTGACGATCTCGATGCCCTGGATGCGGACCTGCTGGCAGCCGTGGATGTGCACCGTCCAGCCGGGCGAGTTGATGATCCGGACCTGCTGGAGGCGCAGATTGCGGCACCGGGCGAACTCCAGCATCGGGCTGGGGCGCGGGCCGTTGCTGGTGAAGAATTCGCAATTGCTGGGCGGATCCCAGAAGGCCGGGCCGTTGCCGTCGATGGTGCCGCCGCCGGTGATCAGCAGATCCTCGCAGCCAGCGGCGAGCAGCAGGTGATGGGGTTGCAGGTCCTTGTTGCCCTGGGGGTTGTCGTCGACCGTCACCGGAGGGTAATCGGCAATGTCCGGTGAGCCGCGCAGTATCGCGCCGGGGGCCAGGTCCAGGGTCAGGCGGTGGCACAAACGCAGGGTCCCGGTCAGCCAGATGCCTGGTGGAATGCTGACCGTGCCGCCGCCAGCCTGGGCGACGGTATCGATGGCCGCCTGGATGGCGGCGGTCTGGGGCTGATCGGTGTTGGCGGCAGCGCCGTGGGCGGTGATGCAGATGTGGCTCATGAGCGGCAGCATGGCCATCGGGAACGGCCGGTGAAGGGCTGTTGTCCGGTCCCTGCCGGGGTGATAGCTTGTCGAGTAGTATGGGACCACTCTGCGCCTTTGGCGATTCCATCACCTACGGCTGCCATGACCACGAACAGGGCGGATGGGTGACGCGTCTGCGTCTGGCCCTGGCCCGGCGCGGTATCGGCGGCGAGGTGTACAACCACGGTATAC